>CAZTGY010000414.1:0-2661 GCA_964613445.1 uncultured Chromatiaceae bacterium
GAGTTGCCCGGCGGCGCCCTGCGGGTGCGGTGGGAGGGGCCGGGTCTCCCCGTGTGGATGACCGGCGAGGCAGTCACTGTGGTCGAGGGACCGATCCAGTTATGAGCACGCTGAAGCAGCAGCACGTCGCCGAGACCACCCTCACCGAAGACGGCATTGCTGACTACCTCCAGGACAATCCCGATTTCTTCGAGCGCCATACGGCCCTGTTGAACAACCTCAGGCTGCCCCACGACGCGGGCGGGCCGGCGGTATCCCTCGTCGAGCGGCAGGTGCTCGTGCTTCGCCAGAAGAACCTGAAGCTCGAGCGCAAGCTCAAGGACCTCCTGGACGTAGCCCGGAGCAACGACGCCCTGGCGGCCCGCATTCACACGCTGGCCACGCTCATGCTGGCGGCCCCGGACCAGGCCGGGGTGGTGCAGGTGCTGGAAGAACAGCTCCGGATCTCCTTCAGCGCCGACCAGTCGGTGCTGGTGGTCTTCGAGGACCCGGCGGGCGGCGCGGCCGCCGGGCGCTTCCTGCGGGTGGTGGGCCGCGATGACCCCGCCATTGCCTCCTTCCGGACGTTCCTGCAGTCCAACGCCCCGCGCTGCGGCCAGGTGCGGGATGCCCAGCGGGACTTCCTGTTCGGCACGGGCAATATCGAAATCGGTTCCGTGGCCCTGGTGCCGCTCGGGGCGAAGTCCGAACTGGGCTTCCTCGCCGTCGGCAGCCGGGACTCCGACCACTTCCACCCGGGCATGAGTATCGATTTCCTGGCCCGGCTGGGCGAGCTGGTGAGCTGCGCCCTGCGGACCCGTGCCAGCGCCTGACCTGATTCCCCGCGAATGGATGCGCGGCACTGGCAGACCGCCGAACGCTTTCTCGAGCACCTGAAGCTCGAGCGGCGGCTTTCCGCGAATACGGCGAAGAGCTACCGCCGTGACCTGGTATGCCTCGCCGAGTTCTGCGACCGCCACGAGATCCCCGCCTTCACGGAGCTGCGCTCCCATCACCTGCGGCGTTTCGCGGCGGTCAGCCACGCTGGCGGGCTGTCGCCCCGGAGCATCCAGCGGCGCCTGTCGGGCGCGCGCAGCCTGATGAACTACCTGATCCGCGAGGGTGAGATCAAGAGCAACCCCGGGGCCGACGTGTCGGCGCCCCAGGCGCCCCGCAAGCTGCCGAACACCCTGGACGTGGACCAGATGGCCCAGCTGCTGAAGATCGAGGGCGAGGAACCGGAGACCGTCCGGGACCGGGCCATGCTGGAGCTGCTCTATTCATCCGGGCTGCGGCTCGCGGAACTGGTGGGCCTGGACCTGGGCGCGGTGGACCTGGCCGATGGCACCGTCCGCGTCACCGGCAAGGGGAACAAGACCCGCATCGTGCCGGTCGGGCGCCACGCCCGTGCGGAAATCTCGGCCTGGCTGAAGTTGCGCGTGCAGGTGGCAAAGAACGACGAGAGGGCACTTTTCGTGGGACCCCGGGGCAATCGCATCAGCCCGCGCACCGTGCAGATGCGCGTCCAGTACTGGGCGCTGCGCGCCGGCGTGTCCCGGCGGGTCTACCCCCACCTGTTCCGCCACAGCTTTGCGACCCACCTCCTGGAGTCGAGCAGCGACCTCAGGAGCGTGCAGGAAATGCTGGGGCACGCGGACATCAGCACCACCCAGATCTACACCCACCTGAACTTCCAGCACCTGGCGCAGGTATACGACAAGGCCCATCCCCGAGCCCGGCTGAAGAAATCGTAGGAGCGGCTTCAGCCGCGACCCCGTCGGTCCGGGCTTTCCACGTCAACCGGCGTTCAGGATCAGCCGTTATAGTCGCCGCAACTTACCTTTGGAGCCGCCCTATGCGAATGCAGCAAGCCCTGTTTTCCACCATCGCCGCCCTGGCCGTCCTGGGCAGCCCCCTGGTTGCCAGCGCCGATCACAAGGACGGTGGCCCTCCCCCCATGCCCCGCAACGAGGTCTGCAAGGAGAACCCGGGCAAGTGCGACGAGGCCCGGGCACGGCGTGAGGAGTTCTGCAAGGCAAACCCGCAGAAGTGTGAGGAACAGCGGGCGCAGATGAAGGCAAAGAAGGCCGAACGCCAGCAGTTCTGCAAGGAGAACCCCGAGAAGTGCGAGGAACAGCGGGCGCAGATGAAGCAGAAGCGCGCCGAGCGCCAGGAGTTCTGCAAGGCGAACCCGCAGAAGTGCGAGGAACAACGCGCGCAGATGCAGGCGAAGCGGGCCGAGCTGGAGGCGAAGTGCAAGGCCGACCCTGCCAGGTGCGATCAAATGAAGGAAGAAGCCCGCCAGAAGATGCGGGACCGGATGGGCGGCCCGCCGCCGAAGGCCGACTGACGCCCCGGGGCGGGAATTGGGGACATGCCTCAATTCCCCCCTTTTCCTTTCGCGGGGCGCCCCCAGATAGACTGTCGGCCAAAGAACCCTGAACAAGCGGGCGCCCATGCAGCAATTCGACGGCACCACCATTGTCTCCGTGCGCCGCAACGGCTCCGTCGCCGTGGGCGGTGACGGGCAGGTCACCCTCGGCAACACGATCATGAAGGGCAACGCCCGCAAGGTGCGGCGGCTGGCCGACGGGCGGGTACTGGCCGGCTTCGCGGGCGGCACGGCTGATGCCTTCACGTTGTTCGAACTCTTCGAGGCCAAGCTCACCCAGTACGGCAACC
>CAZTGY010000415.1:0-2659 GCA_964613445.1 uncultured Chromatiaceae bacterium
GACCACCCGGCGGTCCTCGGCGGTCAGGACGTTGTAGGTGCGGCAGGCCGCCCGGGTGGCCATTACCTCGAAGCCGACACCGCGGGACATGATCGCCGCCATGAGACGATTGCCGGCGAAGCGGTGGGCGGTGCCCGTGCCGAAGAGGATCACCTCGGGCTCCAGGTCCAGGGCAGCGGCGAAATCCTCGAGCTGGAGCTCGGCTATGGGGCGGGGCGTCCAGCCGGTGATGATCCGGTCGGCACTGACGATCAGGTGGCCGGTGTAGCTCGTGCCGTTGATCAGGACGGCCTCGCCCACAACCGACTGTATATAATTTCCCGAGCCCTTCTCGGCGTGCAGTTTCATGATGTTTCCCCGCTGGTGACCGACGATAGCATGAGGCTCCGCGCCGCCAGGCAGGCCGGTCCACCGGACATCCGGTGCCGGCAGGCCCGCGCGCAGTTTGCCGATGCCCTGCCGTCGGACCTGCACCCGGTATTGCGCCGCGTGCTGGCTGCCCGGGAGGTGACGCCCGCCCAGTTGCGGCCGGGCCTGGCCCAGCTAATTCCCGTCGGCGAGCTGCCCGGTGTTGCCGCCGCGGCAGACCGGCTCGCGGCCGCGCTGGCGAAGGGCGAGCGGGTGCTGGTGATCGGCGACTTCGATGCGGACGGCGCCACCGCCACGGCGCTCGCTATCACGTGCCTGCGCGCGTTCGGGTTCGCGGAGCCGGCGTTCCTGGTTCCGGACCGCTTCACCCTGGGCTACGGCCTGTCGCCTGGCATCGCCGAACTGGCGGCAGCCCACCGGCCAGGCCTGCTGTTGACGGTGGACAACGGCATCACCAGTTTCGACGGAATCCGCCGGGCCCGCGAGCTGGGCATGGAGGTGCTGGTCACCGACCACCATCTCCCGGGGCCAGAGCTGCCTGACGCCGCCTGCATCGTGAATCCCAACCTGCCGGGCTCGGGCTTCGGTAGCCCGGCGCTGTGCGGCGTCGGCGTGGCGTTCTACCTGATGGCCGCCACCGGCCGGCGGCTTGCCGAGCTCGGCTTGGTCCCCCTGGGCGTCGCGCGCGAGGCGGTGACCGGGTGCCTCGACCTCGTTGCACTGGGGACCGTGGCCGACCTCGTGGCCCTCGACTTCAACAACCGGATTCTCGTCGCGGAGGGCCTGCGGCGGATCCGGTCCGGCCGGACGCGTCCCGGCATTGAGGCGCTCTTCCAGGTCGCGGGCCGCGACCCTGCGGGTGCCCGCAGCAGCGACCTGGGCTTTGCCATCGCCCCGCGCCTGAATGCGGCGGGGCGCCTGACCGACATGACCCTCGGCATCGAGTGCCTCCTGGCGCGGGATGCGGCCACGGGGCGCGGCCAGGCAGCGCAGCTCAATGCCCTGAACGCCGAGCGCCGGGTGCTCCAGGACCGGATGCAGGGCGAGGCTCAGGAACTCCTTGCAGACCTTTCCGGGGATACGATCGCGTCCGGCGGCGCCACCTGTCTTTTCGACGAGCGCTGGCATCCCGGCATCGTCGGCCTGGTGGCGAGCCGCGTGCGCGAGATCACCGGTGCGCCGGCGATTGCCTTCGCCCGGGCCACCGAGCCCGGCATGCTGCGTGGTTCTGCGCGGTCGGTGGAGGGCATTCACGTCCGTGACCTCATCGCCAACGCCGTCGCCCGCGTGCCACGGCCCGAAATCCGCTACGGCGGGCACGCCATGGCCGCGGGAATGACCATTTCGGAAGCGGACCTGCCGGAATTCCAGCGCGCGGTCGGCGCCGAGCTCGATCGCGTCAGGAACCCAATGGGCGGCGCCGGCATCATCTGGACGGACGGCGGCCTGGAACCCGGCGAGCTGCAGATCGGCGTCGCGGAAGCGCTGGCCGCCGCCGGCCCGTGGGGGCAGGCCTTTCCGGAGCCGCTGTTCGACAACGTCTTCACCGTCCGGGAGCAGAGGGTGGTCGGCGAGAAGCACCTGAAGCTCCGGGTGCAGCACCTGGACGGCGGGCCGGTCGTGGATGCGGTGGCCTTCCGGCGCGCCCCGCTGGCCAGCGCCCGGAACGTGCCCGCCCGACTCGTGTACCGCCTGGACGTCAACCACTACCGGGACGCGCGCACCGCCCAGCTGGTTGTTGAGCATCTGGAATGCGTCTAGCATTCCCGTTTTCCCGCACGATCCCCGCCCATGGAAACCGCCCAGATCAAGCTCTCCATCCGTGACCTCCGCGAGCGCAGTGGCGCTCTCAGGGGGTATCTTTGACTTCGACGCCAAGACTCGCCGCCTGAGCGAAGTCCGCGAGGCGCTGCAGGATCCCGCCGTCTGGAACGATCCCGCCCGGGCCCAGGCCCTGGGCAAGGAACAGTCGGATCTCGAGGCCGTCGTTGCCCGCATCGCGAAGATCGACCGTTCGCTGGAGGACTCCGTGGGGCTGCTCGAGCTTGCGGAGGAGGAGAACGACGAGGGCACCGTGGACGAGGTGGTCCGTGACCTCAAGCTGGTGACGTCGGACGTCGAGCAGCTCGAGTTCGCACGGATGTTTTCCGGCAAGCACGACGCGGCGAATGCATTCCTCGACGTCCAGGCGGGCGCCGGCGGCACCGAGGCCCAGGACTGGGCCGCCATGCTGCTCCGCATGTACCTGAAGTACGCCGAATCCAACGGCTTCACTGCGGAGATGATCGAG
>CAZTGY010000416.1:0-2656 GCA_964613445.1 uncultured Chromatiaceae bacterium
GCGCTCGCGGTCCTCGCACTCATGGCGTTTTCCCTCGAGGGGCCGGTGGCCGTCGGCCTGATCCTGATGGCGATCTCTCCCGGGGCGCCGGTGGCGCTGCGGCGAGCGCTCGACGCCGGCGGGCATCGTGAGTTCGCCCCGGCGCTGCACCTGGCGATCGTGCTGCTCGCCGTCGTCAGCGTGCCGGTGTCGGTGATGATCCTCGACTGGATCTTCGCCAGGGACTTCAGCGTGACGCCCCTGGACATCGCCAGGCAGGTGTTCTTCGCACAGCTGCTCCCCATCACCCTGGGCGCGACGCTGCGCGCCTGGCGCCCCGCCGTCGCAGCAAGGATCGAGCCGGGAGTGGCGCGCACGGGCAACCTGCTGCTGCTCGTGGTGTTCGCCATGGCGCTCGCCAACATGCCGGGAATCATCGCCGCCACGGGATGGGTGCCGCTCGTGGCCGGCGTGCTCTTCACCGTACTCGCGATGGGGCTGGGGCAGGCGTTTGCCGGTCGGGATGCCGCCGTGCGCCCCTCCGCGGCGCTGGCTTCCGGGATGCGCAACCCCGGGCTCGCCATCGTCATCGCCACGGTGAACAAGGCGCCGTTCGGGGTGACGGCCGCCATCATCGGCTACACCCTCGGGATGGCCCTCGTGGTGATCGCCTACCTGCAGTGGCGAAAGAGATCGCGATAGACAGCCGCAGGAGGCATCACATGCCCTCGCCCCAGCGATGCTGCCAGGCGATGCCGAGCAGGTCGAAGCTGTTGCCGGTGCGGTCCGACAGGCCGCTGCTCGCGTAGATCTTCACCGAGTTCTTGCGGTCCACCGGAATCGCATAGGTGGCCCCGACGCGCCAGTTCTGCTGCAGGTCCGCCTTGAGGATGCCGTTGAAGGTCGAGCGGCCGCCGGCATAGTACGTGGCGTCGAGCGCCAGCCAGCTGCCGCCGCCGAAGCTGCGGATCACGTGGCCCTGCACGGAATACAACGGGTCCTGCTGGCGCCTGTTGCCGCCGTAGAAGTCGTCGTTGACGGTGAAGATCGAGGCCGCCGCCGCGACTTCCACCGTCCACGGCCCGACCGTCTTCGAGGCGCCGATCTCCGGCTTGAAGGTCCAGCGGTTGGTGCCGATGTTCACGAGCCGGTCCGGGTCGTACTGGCTCCAGGGCGCCAGGACGCGCAAGCTCGCACCGACGACCACGTCCTGCTGCCAGGTGCGAAACTGGCCGAGCGTAAGTGCGGGCGCACCGTAGAAGTTCCAGGTGAGCCGGAACGCCGGGTTGGCGAAGCCGTTGACGTTGCGCTCGACGGGATCGCCCTGGTGGACGGCGGTCCCGGAGAGGCTGGTGTACGGAAGGACCACGTCGAACGTGGCTGCCTTCCCACCCAGTTCGAAAACCCGCGCGTACGCGAGGACGGCATTGGAGGTCCTGAGATTGGCGTCGGTGAGGTCCAGCGCCGTGTCGAACAGCAGGGCTCCCTGCGTATGGACGTAGCCGGCGATGAGGAAGTTGAGGCCGATCGGCGCGTTGAAGTAGGTGCGCGGCTCGAGGTCCTGCGCATGCGCCGGGGACGAGACCAGGGCGAGCGCGCAGGCGGCCGGTGCGACCCATCGACGGGCAACGCACACCGCGCGCCCGACCTGGAGTCCGGGCAGCACATCGAGATGATGCAAAGCGGCCTCCCGCCTACTTGACGGTGTAGCCCTTCCCCTCGAGGCACGCACCGCGCGCCTTCTGGTAGGCCTGCTGGCCAGCTTGCTGCTGTTGCGAGGCCTGCTGCTGTCCCTGCTGGGCGGCGGCGGCATTCTGCTTGCGGCTCTGGCCGCGCGCCGCTGCCGCGCCGACTGCGGCGCCGGTGCTCGCATCGCCGCTGATGGCCTCTCCCACGACGGCGCCACGCGCCGCGCCACGGGCGCCGGCGCCCGGAGTCGTGCCGGTCGCGGTTGTCGGCGGCTTGGCGGCGGCCGGAGGCGGCGGCGGATTGGCGGGATCGAACTTCGACTGCTCGACCGCCCACGTGTGGCAGGCCGCCTCGTCCTTCTTCTGCTGGTCCGGCTTCTGGCCCTTGGCGGGATAGACGTACTGCTGCGCGCCGGCCGCACCGGCGAGTGCCATGCCACAGGCAAGTGAAATCATGCGGATGTTCATCGACCACTCCTTCATCGGACAAGTCCAGGAAAAATATAGCGCGATTGCTCTCAATGCAGCCTTCGCATGCGGATGACCCCCGCTAGAATACGCACTCCGCCGCGTCGCTGCGTGAACTCTCCCCGAAGACTGCCATGGCCAAGATCCTCAAGACCTACGACGAGTGGAAGCAGCAGCTCACCCCGCAGCAGTTCGAGGTGACACGGAAGCACGGCACCGAGCGCCCGTTCTCGGGCGAGTACAACGACTGCAATGCACCAGGCACCTACCAGTGCGTGTGCTGCGGACAGGATCTCTTCACCTCCGAGACCAAGTTCGACCCGGGCTGCGGCTGGCCCTCGTTCTGGCAGCCCGTGGCGCCCGGCGCCGTCGAGGAGAAGGCCGACATGAGCCTCGGCATGAAGCGCACCGAGGTGGTGTGCGCGAAGTGCGACGCCCACCTCGGCCACGTGTTCGAGGACGGGCCGAAGCCCACGGGCCTGCGCTACTGCATGAACTCGGTCGCGCTGAAGCTCAAGCCG
>CAZTGY010000417.1:0-2649 GCA_964613445.1 uncultured Chromatiaceae bacterium
CCGGCGGGCCGCAATCGCCAGGAAGGTCAGCATGTGGCAGCTGGCAAGTGCCGCCACCAGCGCGTCCTCCGGGTCCATCAGGTCCGGATTGCCCTTGTAGGCCGGGGCGGACGAGGCCGGCACGGTCAGGCGCCCCTCCTTCACCGCCCACGCGTGGTCCCGGCTGAAGTGGTCGTAATCCAGCGTGGACCCGCTGTTCTGCCAGCGGATGGTGGCGCGATGCTCGGACATTGGCGTTCCCGGTGCGACTGGTGTCCGCTATCATCCGGCGCCTCAACGGCTTCGGCAACCGGCATGGAACAGAGCAACCCGCACAACCTCCGCAGCCCGCCGCCGGAGCCCGCGACGCGGCGCTTTGGCATCCGGGTGACGATGCCCGCCAATGACCCGCTGCGCCGGGTACTGGGCAACGACTGGCACAAGGAGCACTGGTTCACGAGCCCCGCCGAGCGCGACGCCACGCTGCGGGACATGGCTAGCCGGCACGCCTTCAGCAGGATCGGCGACACCCCCAGCATCCGGCTCGAGCCCATCGAGCGCTAGCCGCCAGCGCCGTGAAACCGACAGCGCGCCGCGCCCTGTTGCTGCTCGCGGCCGCGCTGCTCGCCGCGCCCTGCGCGCTGCGGGCCGCTCCCCGCAGCCTCCCGGACGAGATCATCGTCACCGCCACCCGCTATCCCACGCCCGCGCTGGAGTTCGCCGGCAACACCGCCCGCGTCGACGCCGACCGGATCGAGCTGCTGAACGCCACGCACATCTACGAGGTTGGCACGCAGGTGCCCGGCGTCTGGCTCTCCCGTGGCAGCGGCCAGGAGCACCTCACCGCGATCCGTTCCCCGGTGCTCACCGGCCCCGGCTCCTGCGGCAGCTTCCTGATCCTGGAGGACGGCATCGCCATCCGGCCCACCGGCTTCTGCAACGTGAACGAGCTCTTCGAGCTGCCTTCCGAGCAGGCGGCGGCGATCGAGGTGATCCGCGGGCCGGGCACGGCGCTGTACGGCTCCAACGCGGTGCACGGCACGCTGAACGTGCTGCTGCCCGAGCCGGGCGGGCGCGGGATGGCGCTGAGTGGCGAGTCCGGACCCAACGACTACTTCCGCGCGAAGCTACTCGCGAGCACGGGCGGCAACCCGGGCAACGACACCGGCTTCGTCGGCGGCCTGCTGCTCGATCACGACGGCGGGTTCCGGGACGAGTCCGACTACCGCCAGGCCAAGGGCTTCCTGAAGTACGCCACGGACCTGGCCGCCGGCCGCCTGGCGCTCGGCTTCAGCGGCAATATCCTGGACCAGGAGACGGCGGGCTTCATCCTGGGCAAGGACAGCTACAAGGACGACGCGATCCGCACCACCAATCCCAATCCCGAGTCCTACCGGGACGCCAACGCCCAGCGCTTAAGCGCGCGCTGGCAACCGGCGGCCAACACGACCGACGACGGCTGGGACGTCATCGGCTACCTCCGGCGCTCCGACATGGACTTCCTCCAGCATTTCCTGCTGGGCCAGCCCACGGAGAAGAACGGCCAGGCGAGCGGCGGCATGACGCTGCTCCGCTACGCCAGGCTCGGTACCACCCGCGTCACCGCGGGCTTCGACGTGGAGATCGCCAGGGGCTACCTGGAGGAATACCAGTCTGGCCCCGAAACCGGGACGCCGCCGCGGCCGCAGGGCCTGCACTACGATTACGACTCGTGGCAGTGGCTCGCATCACCCTACGCCCAGGCGGAGTACCCGCTCAGCGACCGCCTCACGCTGACCGGCGGCCTGCGCCTGGAATGGCTGCGCTACGACTACGACAACCACATGGTCGCGGGGAACACGCGGGACGACGGCACGCCCTGCACGCCCGCCTGCCTCTTCAACCGGCCGGCCGACCGGAGCGACAGCTTCACCAACCTGGCGCCGAACGTCGGCATCAACTACCGCCCGGGCGAGCACGCTGCCGTCTACGCCACGCTGACCCGCGGCTTCCGCGCGCCCCAGGCGGCCGAGCTCTACCGGCTGCAGGCGGGCCAGGACACGGCCGACCTGGACGCCGAGTCGATTGACAGCCTGGAGGCCGGCTGGCGCTGGCAGTCGCCGCACCTGCAGGTGGAGACAGCGGCCTTCGCCATGCGCAAGAAGGACTACGTCCTGCAGGACTCCAACCGCTACAACGTGAGCAATGGCGAGAGCGAGCACCGGGGTATCGAACTCGGCGTGG
The DNA here is from genome assembly GCA_964613445.1 of uncultured Chromatiaceae bacterium. Taxonomy (GTDB): domain Bacteria; phylum Pseudomonadota; class Gammaproteobacteria; order Steroidobacterales; genus SHZI01. The sequence goes on from CAZTGY010000417.1 coordinate 2,203, forward strand.
ACCTGACCAGCGACCAGGGGTTCTACGCCTCGCTGGCCGCGACGTGGGCGAAGCAGACCTACGCCTTCAGCCAGACGATAGCCGGTGGCGAGACCATCACCGACGGCAACGACATCGACACCGCCCCCCGCACGCTGGGCAGCCTGCGCGTCGGCTGGACCGGCGCCGTCCTGCTCGCCGAGGCCGAGTGGCTGCACCAGGGCCGCTACTACCTCACCGCCCAGGAAGCCCAGGAGTACCCCGGCCACGACCTGCTGAACCTCCGGACGTCCTGGGCCGTGACGCCGAACTGGACCACGACGCTGCGGATGAACAACGTGACGGACGAGCGATACGCAGACCGGGCCGACTTCGCCTTCGGCGACTACCGGTACTTCCCGGGCAGGGACCGGGAGCTCTTCTTCGAGATCGCCTGGCAGCGTTGAAGAGGCACCGGGTTTGGGATCT
>CAZTGY010000418.1:0-2643 GCA_964613445.1 uncultured Chromatiaceae bacterium
AAGCGGATCGCGCAGCAGCGCGGCGAGAACGCCGCCCTGCAGGCGATCGCAGTCATGCAACAAGGCAACGTGGTGGCACTGGACGGCCCGACGGCCATCGGCGCCGCGCGCCTGAGCCTGACCACAAAGCTGCCAATGGCGGACAGCATCATGCTCGCGACGGCCCGGCGCCATGAAGCGCTGCTCTGGACCCAGGACGCCGACTTCGCGGGCATGCCAGACGTGCGTTATCGCGCCAGTCGCGGCTGAGGCCGGGGCACCCAGCGCAGCGCCGTGATCGCGGCCGCCAGCAGGCCGCCCGCTCCGGCAACCAGCCAGTCGTCGGCATGGAGGGGCTCAAGGTGCAGCCAGGCCGCCAGCTGCGCCTGCTGGACCAGCACGACCGTGACCAGGACCGTCAGCCCGGTGATGACCCGGGCCGTCCGGGTCCGGAGCCGGGAGAGGACCGCCGTCACGCCCACGCCGGCCAGCGTCAGGGCAACGAGGGCCATGGCCCGCGCGTGCTCCACCTCGCGCCCCCCGGCGAGGCTCCGGTCGTAGCTCGCCACGACGACCACGGCAATCACGACGCCGCTGGCGATGATGAGCAACCACTGCCACCGGCTGAAGAAGCGGATCTGCCGTGACCGGGGGCCCGGGTGCCGCCGGCGCAGCCGGGGCGGGGGCAACTGCTGGAAGACCAGCAATGCCGTCGGGTGGATGATCAGCTCGAGCCAGACCACGTGGATCGGCAGGTAAAGGAGCGGATAGCCGAGCAGCGGGATCAGGGCCGCCGTCACGACGAGCGGGATGTGCACCACCAGCAGGTAGTGGAAGGCCAGCTGCAGGTTGGCGAACAGCTGGCGGCCCTCGGCGATGGCGCCCGCGATGCTGCGGAAATTGTCGTCCAGCAGGACGATGGCCGCTGCTTCGCGCGCGCTCCGCGTGCCGCGCTCGCCCATCGCAATGCCGATGTCGGCGGCCTGGAGCGCGGGCACGTCGTTGACCCCGTCCCCGGTGACCGCAACGATCTCGCCGGCGGATTGCAGGGCACGCACCAGGGCAAGCTTCTCGGCGGGCACGGCGCGGGCCACCACGTCGATCCCATCGACCCGGCCGTCCTGTGCCCGGTCCAGCCGCTCCCGGAGCTCCGCGCCGAGGATCACCCGGGGCTGGCCGTCGCCCAGTCCGATCTCCGCCGCGATCGCGGCGGCCGTGGCCGGGTGGTCACCCGTCACCATCAGCACGTGGATGCCAGCCGCGCGGCACTGGGCCACTGCTTCCGGCACGCCGGCCCGCACCGGGTCTTCCAGCGCGATCAACCCGGCCAGCGCAAAGCCGCGGTCCGGCTCGCCACCGGCCCAGTCGTCAGCCGCCAGCTCGCGCCGGGCCACGGCGATCACCTTGTGTCCGGTCCGGGCCAGCGCTTCGACGTGGTCGCGCCACTGCAGGAGGTCCGCGCTGCCGCCGGCGCACAGGGCCACGATCGTCTCCGGCGCGCCCTTCGTCACCGCCAGCGTGACGGCCAGCACCCCGCCGGCGGCACGGACGATCACGGTCTCCCGCTTGCGGTCCTCCGTGAACGGGAACGTGGCGACGGCCTGCGGAGCCCGCGGCGCGGCGCCCGCCGCGTCCAGGATGGCGATGTCCAGCGGATCGCCGGTTTCCCGCCGCGACGCCAGCGCCGCGAGCTGCAGGAGGCCGGCAGGCTCGAGCCCCGCGACCGGCTGCACGTGGCCGACGCGCAGCCGGCCCTCGGTGAGCGTGCCGGTCTTGTCCGTGCAGATCGTGGACACGCGCCCGATGCTTTCGATGACGACCGCGCGCCGCACCAGCGCCTGCCGGCGGGCGAGGCGGTACACGCCGACGCCCAGGAAGAAGGTGAAGACGACGGGGAACTCCTCGGGCAGTGCCGCAACCGCCAGCGTCACGGCACTGATCAGTGCGTCCATGATGCCGTGTCCCTGCATGATGCGCACCCAGGCAAGCACTGCGCACAGCACGATGGCAGCCGCCACCAGCACCCGCACCAGGCTGTCGATGGCGAGCTGGAGGGGCGTGCGGACCCGGCGGCTGCTGGCCGCCGACCGCACGATCTCCCCGTAGAGGGTCTCGCGGCCGGTGTAGACGATGCGTACCGTGGCGCTCCCGGTGAGGAGTCGCGTGCCGGCGAATACCCAATGATCCTCCGTCGCCTCCGCGAGGGCTGGCGTGCCGGTCGCAGCCGCCTTCCGCACCGGCCAGGACTCGCCGGTGAGCGACGACTCGTCAACCTGCGCCGCCTCGGCGGCCAGCAGGATGCCGTCCGCGGGGAACGCTTCGCCCGCCGCCAACTGCACCAGGTCGCCCGGCACCAGCGCTGCTGCGGGCAGCACCCGCCACTCGCCGTCGCGCAATGCCGTGGCATCGCTCGCGAGCCTGCTGCGGAGTCCCTGGGTCGAGGCCTGGGTGCGCCGGTGCAGGTACGCGTCCATGCCCACGAAGGGCACCAGCGCCGCCAGCAGGACGAGCGCCTCCGTGGACTCCCCCGTAACGGCGAACAGGCCGCTCGTCACCAGCAGGAACCACAGCATGGGGTCGGTCGCCGTGTCACGGAGGAGGTCGCGCCAGCCATGGGCCGAAGCCTCGACGACGTCATTGCTGCCATAGCGCCGCCGCCGTGCA
>CAZTGY010000419.1:0-2643 GCA_964613445.1 uncultured Chromatiaceae bacterium
GTCAGGACCTGGTACCGGTCACCATCCTTCACCAGCCCCATGGCCACCCCGGCCACCGGCGCCAGGATCGGGACACCGGCATCCATGAGCGCCAGGCTGGCGCCACAGACGCTGGCCATCGAGCTGGACCCGTTCGACTCGGTGATCTCCGAGACCACGCGGAGGACATAGGGGAAGGCTTCCATGTCGGGAAGGACTGCCTCGACGCCCCGGCGGGCAAGCCGGCCATGCCCGATCTCACGGCGCTTCGGCCCGAGGTTGAACGCCGTCTCATTCACGCAGTAGGGAGGGAAGTTGTAGTGGAACATGAAGCGGTCCCGGTACTCGCCCGTGAGCGCATCGATGATCTGGGCGTCCCGGCCGGTGCCCAGGGTCGTGACGACGAGCGCCTGGGTCTCGCCACGGGTAAAGAGTGACGAGCCATGGGTCCGGGGCAATACGCCCGTGCGAATTGCGATCGGTCGAACCGTCCGCGTATCCCGGCCGTCGATACGGGGTTCGCCATTCAGGACCTGGCCACGGACGACCTTCTTCTCGAGGCGTGCAAGGGCATTGCCTATAGCCTCCTTGCCGGCGCTGTCGGCGCCGGACGCCAGGCTGGACATCACTTCCTGCTTGAGCTGGGCAATCTTCGCGTAGCGCTCCTGCTTGTCGCGAACCTTGTAGGCCTGGGCGAACCGGTCACCAACAGCCTTGGCAACGGCGTCGGCCACTGCGGGATCGGCGGCCGGGGCCGTCCAGTTCCAGGAAGGCCGGCCGGCTTCGGCAGCGAGGGCGCGGATGTTCTCGATGGCGATCTGCATCTGCTCGTGCCCGTAGATGACGGCATCGAGCATCACCTTCTCCGGCAATTGCTGTGCTGCTGATTCGACCATGAGTACCGCCTTGGCGGTGCCGGCCACAACCAGATCCAGCTTCGACTCCTTGAGCTGGGAGGTCGTCGGATTCAGGACGAAACTGCCGTCGATGTAGCCAACCCGGGCCCCGGCGATGGGACCCGCGAACGGGGCACCAGTCAGGGCCAAAGCTGCCGACGCACCCAGCATCGCGGGAATGTCGGAGTCGACCTCGGGATTCAGGGAGATCACCGTGGCGATGACCTGGACTTCGTTGACGAAGCCTTTCGGAAAGAGCGGGCGGATCGGCCTGTCGATGAGCCGGGAGACCAGGGTCTCCTTCTCCGTGGGGCGGCCCTCGCGCTTGAAGAAGCCCCCGGGAATGCGACCTGCGGCGTAGGTCTTTTCCTGGTAGTTCACTGTGAGCGGAAAGAAGTCCCGCTCATCGCTGGCCTCGGTCTTGGCCACGGCAGCCACGAGGACGACCGTCTCAGCCATCGTGACCAGCACGGCACCGCCGGCCTGGCGGGCAATCTCGCCCGTCTCGATGGTGACCTGATGCTGTCCGTAGGGAAAAGTCTTCTTGGTTGACGCCACGTTCGTTTCCTAATTATCTGATCGGGGAAATGAAGGCAGGGGCGAGACGCCCATAACGGCATCTGCCCCGCACGAAAATCGGACGGCCAGTCTCTGGCCGAAGTCGGGTCTTGGGGCCGAAGCCCCTCTAGCGGCGCAGACCGAGCTTGTCGATCAAGCCCTGGTAGCGGTCGCCATCCTTGCCCCTCAGATAGTCCAGGAGCTTGCGCCGCTGGTTAACGAGGCGAAGCAATCCCTGGCGGGAGTGATGGTCCTTCTTGTGGCGGGCAAAGTGATCCGTCAGCTCATTAATGCGGGCCGACAACAACGCGACCTGCACTTCGGGTGACCCGGTGTCGGCGGGACCGCGGCGATACTCACCGACGATCTTGCCCTTCTCTTCAGCCGTATGCGGCATTTAAGCCATCTCCTGGTGGATTTTGTCCCTGAAATCGGGCGTTATTCTAACCATGTGTCGGCCACAGTTACAGTCCGGCGCCCCATTCCGCGGGAATCTCCCGGGGATCGCGGGAGACCAGGCGGCGGGGGCTCGCCATACCGTCGACCCCGACCTCCCCCACGCCCAGGAAGCTGTCCCCGGGTCCGAAGAGCCGCACGGGGCCGGGCGCCTGACCGGGGGGCACGGGCACCGGGCCCCCGCGACTCATCCGGAGCGCCGACGGTCCGTCCAGGCGCACCGCCGGCCAGGGCGGCAAGGCCTCCTGTAGCGGTCGCAGCAGGCCGTCCAGGGCCGCCGGGGCCCTATCGGCGGGCAGCGCGGCCTGGGCCTCGATTTCCGCCAGGCCGACCATGGCCTGCCCCCCGAAAGGCTCCACGGCGAGGCGCCGGAGGGCAATGACGTGAGCCAGGGTGCCCAGGTGCCGGGCCAGATCCTCGACCAGGGTCCGGATGTACGTGCCCTTGCTGCAGCGGACCCGGAATACCGGCGTGGACGCGTCGTAGGCCTCCAGCAGGAACTCCCGGATCATTACCGGTCGCGGGTCCCGGGGCACTTCCCGCCCTTCCCTGGCGATCGCGTAGAGCCTCTGCCCCTGTTGCTTGAGTGCCGAGTACATGGGCGGAACCTGCTGGATCGGCCCCGTCAGCGCCGCGAGGGCAGCTTCCATCTCGGACTGCGGGATGGGTGCCCGGACATGCGTCGCCACCGGTTGCCCTTCGGCATCCCCGGTATCCGTCCGCATCCCGAAGCGGGCCTGGACGCGATAGGTCT
>CAZTGY010000420.1:0-2639 GCA_964613445.1 uncultured Chromatiaceae bacterium
CGGTCTTGCGCCGCTTGTTCAGTTCCTCCTCCATGAGCTTGCCGTACTCGTACGCGCCGCCCCGTTGCTCGCCCTGGTCGACGAAGTAGAGGGTACGGTTGAATGGCACGCCGATACGGACGAGGCGGCGCGCCACCATTTCGTCCAGGTCGCCCGTGAAGGGCTTGTTGAGTTCGGCGCGGACAGATTCGGGGAGTGCCGATTCATAGGCCAGCGGCGGCAGCGGCTCCTCGGCCGCTGCTTCGGGGACCGCCAGTGCCGCTTCGGCTGGTGTCGGGTCGGCCACCTGCTGCGGGTCCTTGTTCTCCGCACAACCCGTTACGGCCAGGGTCCCGTGCAGAAGCAGGAACGAGGCCAGGGTGATCCCGGCAGATACCCCGGCCGTCGTACGCCTGACGGGGGTGTTCAGCGTCTGCCTGGAGGCGAAGGAGTACATGGTGAAGTACTAGACCAGCTTGCCGCCTAGTTCACCGCCGCAGCCGCCGGCTTCCCCGTGGACACATCGACCGTAACCTTCGGGATGTGGCCGGTGAAACGCGACTTCGCCTCCGAACCGATGACCTCAACGACTGGCGTACCCAGGTCGATACCGACGTCGGCCGTCTCGTCGGCCGAGAACAGGCCGGGCTGCGTGGCCGGGATGCGACCTTCGGCGACCTTATCGCCGTTGACAAACAGCATGCCCTGGCCGCCCTTGGCCGGACCGCCGCCGTCGTAGTCGAACTGGAAGCGCAGGACCGACTTGCCGGCGGCTAGCGGCGTGGTCGCCGCAATCGACGTGCGCTGCAAGCCCAGGAAGTTGTAGTCGTAGGCCGGTATACCTTCCTTGACGTACAGCGACCAGCCGCCGAAACGTCCACCCTGGGCGATGACGGTGCCATTGCCGCCGCCGGCCGGCACCTCGACTTCGGCGGTGATGGTCTTCGAGCGGTTCTTCACATTGATGAACACGCCCTCGAGCATCCCGGTCATGCCCTCTGCCAGGGTCAGCGAGGTGCGCCCGCTCATCAGGTCGGGGCGTCCGACGGCCGCCCCATCCAGGCGTTCGAAGACCCGGTCGTCCATCGGCAGCACGCCGTACTTCGCCGCCTCTGCGAGGAAGACCTGCTGCATCTCGGCCAGCTTCTTCGGGTTTTTCGCAGCCAGGTCGGTGGCCAGGCTGAAGTCCGAGCGCACGTCATAGAGTTGCCACGCCGAGTTGTCCTGCAGTGTCCGACGCGGCTGGGACTCCCAGGGCGCCTTGTGGATGGTGCGCGCGAGCCAGCCGTCCTGGTAGATCGCCCGGTTGCCGGCAATCTCGAAGTACTGCGTGGTGTGGCGCTCCCTGGCCCCTGCGTCCTCAAACGAGTAAACCAGGCTCGTGCCGGCCATCGGGATCTGCTCGACACCGTTCACTTCGGTGGGCTCTGGCAGGCCGATCGCCTCAAGCACCGTCGGCGCCACGTCGATCACATGGCTGAACTGGCTGCGGATCCCGCTCTTCGCCTTGATGCCCTTCGGCCAGCTGACCACCATGCCGTTGCGCGTGCCGCCGAAATCCGAAGGCACCTGCTTCATCCAGCCGAATGGGCTATTTAAGGCCACCGACCAGCCTGCGGCCATGTGCGGGTAGGTCTCCGGGCCGCCCCACTGGTCGACCTTCTTCAGCATGTCCCCGACCTTCTCCTGCGCGCCATTGAAGTAGGTGTATTCATTGAACATGCCGTTCTGGCCGCCCTCCCCGCTGGTGCCATTGTCACCCGCGATGTAGAACACCAGCGTGTTGTCGGCCTGGCCGACCTCGTCGAAGGCCTGCAGCATGCGGCCAATCTCGTAGTCGGTGTACTCGGCGAAGGCGGCAAAAACCTCGGCCTGGCGCGCGAAGAGGCGCTTCTCGTCGGCCGAGAGCTGGTCCCAGTCCTTGATGGCGGGCGGTTTGGGCGCCAGCTTCGTGCCGGGCGGCACCACCCCCAGCGAGATCTGCCTCGCCAGCGACTGCTCGCGGATCTTGTCCCAGCCCTGGTCGAACCTGCCCTTCCAGCGGGCGATCCACTCCTTCGGCACGTGGTGCGGGGCGTGGGTTGCGCCTGGCGCGAAGTAGACGAATGAGGGCCGGTCTGGCGTCAGTGCCTTCTGGTGCTTGATCCAGGCCCGCGCCTTCTCGGTCATGTCGGTCATGAAGTGATAGTTCGGGTCGTCCGGCAGCTCGACCACCGCCGTGCCGTCGTACAGGTAGGGCGCCCACTGGTTGGTCTCGCCGCCGAGGAAGCCGTAGAACTTGTCGAAGCCCTGCCGCGTGGGCCAGCGGTCGAACGGCCCGGCGACACTGGCCTCCCAGGCAGCGGTCTCGTGCCATTTGCCGAAGGCAGCGGTGGCATACCCGTTCAGGCGCAGCGTCTCGGCCAGCGGAGCGGTCGAACTGGGAATCTGACCAGTGGCGCCCGGGAATCCGGTCGCCATCTCCGTGATGAAAGCCATGTTCACGGTGTGATGGTTACGGCCGGACTTCAGGGCGGCACGCGTCGGCGAGCAGAGCGCCGTCGTGTGGAAGTTGTTGTAGCGCAGGCCCTCCTCGGCCAGCTTTTTCAGCGTGGGCATCGCGACCGGCCCACCGAAGCTGTCCGGCACGCCGAAACCCAGGTCGTCGATGAGGACGATGA
>CAZTGY010000421.1:0-1871 GCA_964613445.1 uncultured Chromatiaceae bacterium
TCGGCATCCGCTCCCAGGGTGAGATCGTCCGCCGTCGCGCGCTGCAGGTCGCGCAGCACGGCCAGCTCCGGCCCCCCGCTCTGCTCGGGAAACGTCGTGCTGTCGGTGCTGGCGTAGCGGGCGTAGGCATTCGCCGTCACGGTCGGGGCCAGCGCAAGGTGCAGGCGCCCGGCCACGGTGTCGGCCTCGTAGGTGCTGCCGGGAACCGGCTCGCCGTCGTCGCGGCTGGTCGCCTGCAGGGAGAAGTCGCCCTGGCTGCCCGCGGGACCACCCACCTGGAGCGTGGCCCGGCGGAAGTCGTCGCCGCCCGCCTCGACATCGGCGGTGGCCGACAGGGTCTCGCCGCCGCGCCGGCTGATGAAGTTCACCACGCCGGCCAGGCCATCGGAGCCGTAGATGGACGACTGCGGGCCGCGCACGATCTCTACCCGGTCGATGTCCGCCAGGTTCAGGGTCGCCAGGTCGAACGAACCTCCCCGGGTGTTGTTCGGGTCGTTGACCTTGATGCCATCGAGCAGGAAGACGGTGAAGTTGGGCTCGCTGCCCCGGATGAAGACCTGGGCCACGCCGCCCGCGCCGGGCTGGTTGACGTGCAGCCCGGGCACGTCCCGCAGCAGGTCGATGACGACCGCGTCGTTGCGGGCTTCGATGTCGTCACGCCCGATGACGGTGCCCGTCGCGGGCAGGACCTGCTCCGCCGCCGCGAGCCGGGTGCCCGTGACGATCAATTCCTCGGTACCGGCCGCGAGTGCAGCGGACAGGACGGCGGTGGCCAGGAACAGCACGGCGCGGGACCCTGCTCAGTTCGCCGGAATGGACCAGAACCGCGTGCGATCCGGATCGAAGGCGTGGTAGACCTTGCCGATCGCCCGGGGATCGTCCAGGGCCTGCACCACCAGGGCGGCCAGGTCGGCGCGCCGGATCCAGCTCATGGCCCGGGTGTCCTCCGTGAGGAAGGCCTTGCCCTGGGGCTGCTTGTCCAGCAAGCCGCCGGGGCGAATGATGGTGAAGTCGAGGCCGCTGGTCTTCAGGTAGTCCTCGGCCTTGGTCTTTTCGGGAATCACGTTGCGGAGCACGTACCGGGCGATGGCGGGCGCGGCATCCCGGGATTCGCCGGCGCCGATGACGGTGACCAGCACGAAGCGCTGCACGCCGGCGAGGCGGGCCGCGTCAACGGCGTTGCGGTTACCCTCGAAGTCGGGCCGCGGGCCGTCCAGGCTGCGGGCGCCGAGGGTGGAAACGATGGCCCGGAACCGTCCGCCTTCCGGCACCGCCCGGAGCGCTGCCGTCAGGTCCGCCGGATTCAGCGCATCGCCGCGGACCGTGCGGGCGCCGAGGGCCTCCACTTCGCTGGCATCCGACGCCGGCCGGACCAGGACCACGACATCGTCTCCCCGGGCACGCAGCAGCCGGACGACCTCGAGGCCCGTGGCCCGGGTGCCACCCAGCACGAGGACGGCACCGGTCCCGGGCGCCGCCGACACCGGGTCGAGGCCGGCCCTCTGGCGGTCGCCCTCCACGCCCGAGATCAGGACCCAGGCGACCAGCAGCAGGACGACGCCGAGGAAGAGCGTCAGCTTTGGATATTTCATCAAGTTCTTTCCGGTCGTGGGAACTGGTGGCGGGCGCCAGCATAACGCCGGTGGCGGTCTGCGGCCCTTGGTCGCAGCGCTTGTTAATGCACCGGTTATTGGTTAACTTTCGGTAGCTGTGGGCGACAGCACCAAATCATAAGAACGCTGCGCGGGGCACGAATCCATCCACGACTTTATTCCGCCATCTGGAAGCCAGAGGACCAGGCCCTTGGCCGTGACACCATCCCCAACGGCTGGGCCAAGCGGCTGCCGTCCTTCAGCACTCCCGAGGTGCCG
>CAZTGY010000421.1:1881-2628 GCA_964613445.1 uncultured Chromatiaceae bacterium
GTCAAGTACTGCCGGCGGGGGTTTAACACTTTGAGGAGACTCTCGAAATGAAGCGTATGGCAGTGTTGGGATTGCTCGCCCTGATGAGCTGGTCGGCCCAGGCTGAGCACAGTGTGCCGGGGTGGCGCGCCGGTGCGGCGGCCACGTTCGGGAGCTTCCAGGGCGACGACCAGCCGGTGCCGGAGCTCGACAAGAACTTCATCGACGACAACGCCATCGGCTACAAGTTATATGGCCAGTACCAGCTCAACCAGTGGCTCGGCCTGGAGGGCGCCTATCACCTCTCCGGCGCCTTCGAGGACCGGTCGAAGAATGAATTGCTCCCGGGCAAGCTGGAACTGACGTTCAGCGGGTTCTCCGCCCAGGGGCTACTGTACATCCCGACGACCATGGATGACTTCGACGCCTACGTCAAAGCAGGCCTCTACGACTTCGACACCGAGCTGGCGGTCGATGGCACCAACAACTCGAGCTCCTCGGAGCGGGGCCTGGTGGCCGGCGCGGGCTTCATCTTCCGCCTGACCGACACGCTGGGCTTCCGGGCCGAGTACGAGTATTTCGACGCCGAAGTGGGCGACCTTACGGGCGTGAACCTCGGGGTCGAGTTTTCCTTCGGGGGCAAGTCGCCGCCGGCCGCCGCCACCGGCACAGCGCCACCGCCGCCACCCCCGCCTGCCAGCAGCGGCAATTGATCAGACGCCAGGTTGGATGCTTCCAACATTCCTAATTCGTTGAGGGTAATTCCGT
>CAZTGY010000422.1:0-2613 GCA_964613445.1 uncultured Chromatiaceae bacterium
CAGATCCCAAACCCGGTGCCTCTTCGGGTCAAGGCAGGGCCCGGATGATCATGTTCGGCAGGAGTGCGTCGTCCCAGTCCTGTCGCAGGGGACCGGTATGGACGATCACCAGCTGCTTCGACGGCACGATGTAGACGCGCTGCCCGCCGAAGCCGTCGAAGTAGATCACGTCCGGGGCCGCGAAGGGCTCCGAGTGGAAGGCGGTGGCCGACGACTTGGAGTTGTACGGCCTGATCTTTTCCCACCTCGTGCCGAGCCAGGTGAAGTAGCCGTAGTTGGGATTCGTGGGGGAGGGCGTGACGACGTCCCGCATCCACTGCGCAGGGACGACCTGCCGGTCGCCCACCCGGCCGCCGTCGAGGTGCAGGAGGCCGAAGCGCAGCCAGCTGCGGGCCGGCGCGTCGAGGCAGCAGAAGGTGATCGGGATGCCGTGCTTCTCCGAGTCGATCAGCACCCTGCCCCCGGCGTCGCTCACGTACTGCCAGAGGTTTTCGGCCAGGTACTGGCTGTAGGGCTTGCCGCTGACGCGCTGGATGAGGATGCCGAGCACCTGGGGGTTGATGTTGTTGTACTCGAAGTGCTGGCCTGCCGGCTCGGCGACGCCGCGGCTGAAGGTGAAGGGGGCCACGTCGCCGCCCAGTGTCATCCGAAGCAGGCCGGTGAAGCCCGGGAAATCGATGCCGCTCGCCTGCTGCAGCATCTGGCGGATCGTGATCCTGCGCCGCTCGTCCCCGGCCCACTCCTCGATGTACGTCGCGGCCGTGTCGTCCACGGATTTGATCAGGCCCTGGTCGATGGCGATGCCAACCAGCAGGGCGAGGATGGATTTGTGCATGGACTGGGTGGGCGTGATGGATTGCGCGTCGTGCCCCGGATAGTAGTGTTCCAGTTGCAGCGCGCCGCCCTGCCAGACGAGCAGGGCGTGGGACTCCATCGTGGCGCCCCAGGCGACTGCCTTCTCCAGCGCATCGGCCGGAATCGTGCGCTGGCCTTCCGCGGCGACGACCAGCGCCGGCACGGTCCCGCCGGCCATCGACTGCCGGGGCCCCTGGTCCCCGCCGAAGGCGAGGCCGACGAGCCGCGTGGTCAGCGTCGGCTGCGCGATGAACGACCCGGCGAGGGCCATGACGAGCAGGGCCAGCAGGCCCTGCAGAAGGCGTTTGATGAAGCGCATCGAGGGGATCCCGGTCAGGCGGAATGGGCCGCCATGATACGGGGTCGCGCCTCAAGGCGCTCCTACGCCCGGACGCGGTTCCAGGCGTCGAGGGCGGCGATCTTGTAGGCCTCGGCAAACGTGGGGTAGTTGAACACCGCCCCCACGAAGTACTCCAGGGTCCCGCCGTGGGCCAGCACCGCCTGGCCGATGTGGATCAGCTCGGTCGCACCCTCGCCCACGATGTGGGCGCCGAGCAGCTTGTGGTCCTTCAGGCCGAAGAGCAGCTTCAGCAGGCCTTCCTGGACGCCCTGGATCTGGCCCCGCGCCGTCTCGCGCAGCCGCGCCACGCCGGTCTCGTAGGGGATGCCTTCCTTGCGCAGCTGCTGCTCGGTCTTGCCCACGATGCTGATCTCGGGCACCGCGTAGATGCCCAGCGGGAAGTATTCCGTGACGCTTTCCTCCCTGGCGGCGAAGGCGTGGCAGGCGGCCATGCGCCCCTGCTCGGCGGAGGTCGAGGCCAGCGCCGGAAAGCCGATGACGTCGCCCACGGCATAAATGTGCGGCACGTCGGTCTGGTAGGTCGGCTCGACCTTCAGCCGGCCGCGGTCATCGGCCTTCAGGCCGGCCTTGTCCAGGTCCAGGTCGCCCGTGGCGCCCAGGCGCCCCGAGGCGGCCATCAGCAGGTCGCTGCGGATCCGCTTGCCGCTCCTGAGCCAGGTCTCCACCCGGCCGTCCGGGCCCTTCTCGACGCGCTCCACGTCCTCGCCCAGGCGCAGCTGGATGCCGCGGGACTGCAGGTCGTGCTTGAACTCGTCCACGATGTCCCCGTCGACGAAGTCCAGGATGGTGTTCCGGCTGTCCACCAGCGTGATGCGGGCATCCAGGGCGCTGAAGATCGTGGCGTACTCGACGCCGATCACGCCGGCACCGATCACGACCATGGACCGCGGCACCTTCCTGATCTGGAGGAGGCCGTCGCTGTCGATGATGGTCTCGTCGTCGAAGGGGATGTTCGCCGGCCGGTGCGGCACCGTGCCCGTGGCGATCACGATGGCCTTGGCGCGGTAGTCGGCGGTGTGGCCCGTGGCGTTGGTGACCTGCACGGTGTGCGGGTCCAGGAACTTCGCCAGCCCGCTGATCACCTGCACGCCATTGCGCGCCAGCTGGTGCTGGATGATCTCGATCTCGTGGCGCACGGTGATGTGCAGCCGCTCGAGCAGGTCCTCCGCCGTGATGTCCGCCTTCACCCGGTGGCTGCGGCCGTAGATGCCCTTCTCCCGCCACCCGCACAGGTAAAGCACGGCCTCGCGGAGCGTCTTGCTGGGGATCGTGCCGGTGTGGGCCGTGACGCCGCCGACGATCTCCCGGCGCTCGATGACCGCCGCCCGCTTGCCCAGTTTCGCCGCCTGGATGGCGGCGCGCTGGCCGCCAGGTCCGCTGCCGATGACCAGCAGGTC
>CAZTGY010000423.1:0-2605 GCA_964613445.1 uncultured Chromatiaceae bacterium
CGCTTCAGCGGGGTGGTTGCAACCTGGCTGGTCATGCTCGCGCTGGCGATCGGCAACCTGGTGCTGCGGCTTGCCTGAGCAGTAGGAGCGGCTTCAGCCGCGACCGGCATTCGGTGCCAGACCGGAATTCGGGTCGCGGCTGAAGCCGCTCCTACCCGGTGATCCGGCCGGCGCGGGCGAAGCGCATCCGCCAGTAGGCGTTGCCGAAGCTGTCGAGGGACACCTGGCTGCCCGTGCTCGGGGCGTGCACGAAGCGACCGTCGCCCAGGTAGATGGCCACGTGGGAGGTGCGGCCGCCGTCCCGGAAGAAGAGGAGATCACCGGCCTGGGCGTTCTCGAGGGTCACGGGTGCGGAGGCGTCCATCTGGTCGGCGGCCGTGCGGGGCAGGCGGAGGCCGGCGTTGGAATACACGTACTGCACGAGGCCGCTGCAATCGAAGCCCTGCGGCGTCGAGCCGCCCCACCGGTAGGGCACGCCGACCATCTGCATGGCGGTGAACACGACCTGGGCGCGAAGGGGGTCCGGGACCTGCGCACTCCCGGCCGCGGACGGCACCGGCGTGCCGGTGGCCTCGGGCAGGCGGGACGGCGCGGAGCAGCCGGCGAGGGCGGCGGCAACGACCGCCACGCCAGGCAGGAAAACCCGCAAAAGACCGCGTTGCAGTGCCATCAGCCGGAGCGCCCGAATCCGCCTTGGGGCTCAAGTTTACACCCGGTCCCCGCAGTCGCGTCGCGCACGCTGATCACAAAGTGTGCGCCGGACACGCCACCCCTCTATAATCCGCGGCCTTTCGTCCCCCGGCTACCCCCCATGAATGACCTGACGGCCCTCGACCCTTCCAGGGCGACTTCCAAGCTCCGGAACATCGCCATCATTGCCCACGTGGACCACGGCAAGACCACCCTCGTGGACAAGCTGCTCCGCCAGTCGAGCACGCTCGACGCCCGCTTCCAGCTGCCCGAGCGCGCCATGGACTCCAACGCCATCGAGAAGGAGCGGGGCATCACGATCCTGGCCAAGAACACCGCGATCCTCTGGCAGGACTACCGCATCAACATCATCGACACGCCCGGGCACGCCGACTTCGGCGGCGAGGTGGAGCGCGTGCTGTCCATGGCCGACAGCGTGCTGCTGCTGGTCGATGCGGTGGACGGGCCCATGCCCCAGACCCGCTTCGTCACGCAGAAGGCCTTTGCCCAGGGCTTCACGCCGATCGTCGTCATCAACAAGATCGACCGGGACGGCGCCCGGCCCGGCTGGGTGCTGGACCAGACCTTCGAGCTGTTCGACCGCCTGGGCGCCACGGACGCCCAGCTGGACTTCCCCGTGATCTACGCCTCGGCGCTCAACGGCTACGCCGGCCTGGACCCGTCCGTGCGCTCCGGCGACATGACCCCGCTGTTCGAGGCCATCGTCAAGCACGTCCACCCGCCGGCGGTGGACCCGGAAGGCCCGCTGCAGCTCCAGGTGTCGAGCCTGGACTACGACTCCTACGTGGGCATGCTGGGCATCGGCCGCATCACCCGCGGCCGGGCAAACGCCGGCTCCAACGTGAGCATCGTCGGCGCCAACGGCAAGGTGCGGATGGGCAGGGTCGGCGAGCTCTACGGCTTCCTCGGCCTCGACCGCTACAAGGTGCAGCAGGCAAGCGCGGGCGACATCGTGGTTTTCAGCGGCATCGAGGAGCTCTTCATCTCCGACACCGTCTGCGACCGGGAAAGCCCGGAGGGTCTCCCGCCGCTGAAGGTGGACGAACCCACCATCACGATGACCTTCCAGGTGAACAAGTCGCCGTTCGCCGGCAAGGAAGGCAAGTTCCTCACCAGCCGCCACATCAAGGAGCGGCTCGAGCGGGAGCTCAAGCACAACGTGGCGCTGCGGGTCGAGCCTACCGGCGACCCGGACAAGTTCCAGGTGTCGGGCCGCGGCGAGCTGCACCTCTCCATCCTCATCGAGAACATGCGCCGGGAGGGCTACGAGCTGGCGGTGTCCCGCCCCGAGGTCATCCTGCAGGAGATTGACGGCGTCACCTGCGAGCCCTGGGAGCAGCTCACCGTCGACTTCGAGGAGGCCTACCAGGGCGCCGTGATGAGCCGGCTTGCCGAGCGCAAGGGCGAGCTGCTCACGATGACGCCCGATGGCAATGGCCGGCTGCGCCTCGAGTACCGCATCCCGGCGCGGGGCCTCATCGGCTTTCGCACCGAGTACCTCACCTGCACGGCGGGCACCGGGCTCATTTACCACGTCTTCGACAGCTACGACCGGCGCGTGAATGCGGCGATCGGCCAGCGGAGCAACGGCGTGCTCGTCTCCATGGTGACCGGCAAGGCGCTGGCCTACGCGCTCTTCAACCTGCAGGAGCGCGGCCGGCTCTTCATCGGCCACGGCGACCCCGTGTACGAAGGCATGCTGTGCGGCATCCACAGCCGTGGCAACGACCTCGTCGTGAACCCGACCAAGGCGAAGCAGCTCACCAACATCCGGGCGGCGGGCACGGACGAGGACCTGCTGCTGACCCCGCCGCTCCGGATGTCGCTGGAGCAGGCGCTGGAGTTCATCGACGACGACGAGCTCGTCGAGGTCACGCCGACCAGCATCCGCCTG
>CAZTGY010000424.1:0-2590 GCA_964613445.1 uncultured Chromatiaceae bacterium
GCCAAAGCCGGTGCCGCCACGGCCGGCCGACACCGTCGTGTCGACACTGACCTCGCCGCGCGCCGACCCGACGATCGTCGAACGCGCCGTGCCGCCATCCGCCGCCTGCGGGAGTCCGGAACCGGAGCCGCCGCCGTCGCCGGCGATCGCGTTGCCGGCCAGGAAGAGCGCTGCAAAGTCACCGCTCTTCACCAGCGACGCCTCGGCATCGCCAGCCTTCCCCTCGACGTGGCCGCCGCTGCCACCGATCGCCTGCTGGAAGAGCCGGAGGCTGCCGGTGGTGGTGCCATCGGCCTTGTTGTTCAGGATGGCGCTCGCACCATCGCCCTTGCCGCCGCCGTAGCCGCCGTCACCTCCGATCAGGTTCGCAAAGACCTCGACGGCCCCGCCGCCGGTGGATTCGCCGAACGCGGTACCGAGCGACGCGCTGCCGCCCTGCGTGCCCGCGCCGCCACGCCCGCCGACCGCACTGGCACCCACGCGAACGTCGCCGAGGCCCGTGGCGACGGCGGTGGCCTCCGCGGTGCCACCCGCCATCCCGCAACCATAGCCACCATCAGCCCGCGCTTCCGCCTCTGCGCTGCCCGTGAGATTGACCGCGAGACTGCTGCTGCTGGCACTCCCGCCTAACCCTGGACCCGCCGTCCGGCTGCAGGTACCGGCACCGCCGATTGCCGAGTTGTGGACGGCCAATGCCGCGAAGCTTCCCGTCTTGCTGAGTGAGGCGAGGGCATTGCCCGCCGTTCCACCCGGTCCGTCTCCGGACCTGCCGGCATTGCCGCCGGTCGCGCCCTGGCCCAGGAGGAGGCTGCCCGTGGTGGCCCCGTCCACGACGTCGACCAGGGTGGCGTCAGCACCGTTGCCGCCCCGTGCCAGGTAGGATGTCTCGCCACCATTGCCACCCGTGATGGAGGCCGACACGGACACTTCCCCGCCCGCGGTCGACCGGCCAAAGACTTCGCCCACGGTGGCACTGCCGCCGTCACCACCGGCGGCCCCCGGAGGCGTTTCATTGCGGCCTCCGTTGCCCCCCCGGGCATTTGCCGCGACCCGGACGTTGCCCGTGTTCTCGCCGAACGCCGCGGCCGTCGCGCTGCCGCCCCGACCTGCCGGCTGGTTGCGGCTGTCGCCTCCCTGGCCGCCGAACGACGAGGTGAAGAGGTTCAGGGCCGCGTTGTCCGTCGTTCGGCGCAACTCGCTGGACGCATCCCCGCCGTTTCCCGGCACCGCGTCGTCCCTGGCGTTGCCACCGTTGCCGCCGCGAACGGTCTGGCCCAGGTTCAGTTCACCGTCAGTGGCACCATCCACCGCGTTGAACAGGCCGGCACTTGCTCCGTCGCCGACGTACGAGTCGAGCTGGGTCGCGGTCAGGGTCACGTAGGCGGCACCGCCACTGTGGGACTCCGCGCGCAGGGGACCGATGGCAAGGGAGGTCCCCGTGGCCGCGGCAGTCAGTGATACGACTTGCCCCCCGACCAGCAGGCCGCTGATCGCCGCCAGGCCGCCGGCCCCGGCGACGGCCTTCACCTCGCCCTGGACGTAGCTGGCGGCACTGGACGCGAAGGCGCTCACCGTGGCCGTGGCATCGCCACCGTTGCCGGCCGTCGCGGTGTAGGGCCAGCCCGACTGGCCGCCCTGGCCACCCGTCGCCGTGGCGGACACGCCGGCGCCGGTCACGCCCGTCGCGGTGGCTGACGCCGTGGCATCGCCGGCGTCGCCGCCGGCGCCCGGCGGGCCGCCGTCGCCCCCTGCTCCACCGTGGCCGCCATTCGCCTGGGCGCCGGCAGTCGCTGACCCGGACGACATCGTGGTCTCGATGCTGGCGACCGCGTCCCCGCCGGCGGCGCCGTTCGCCCCGAGGCCACCGATGGCCCCGAACCCGGCGTCGGGGCCGTCCTGGGCGTTCCCGCCGGAGCCGCCGGAACCGCCGCCGCCACCGAATGCCTGCGCAAGGTTGTTGGGGTCCTGGTCGACGAATGTGCCCGTCGCGACGGCCTCGCCACCAGCAGTGCCGGGCGTGCCGTCGGTGCCGGGATCGCCCGCCGTGCCGTTGACGCCGTTGATGCCCGCCGTGCCGTACACGAGCAGCGAGGCGGCGATGGTGGAGGCCGGCGCGCCCGCCACCGCGAGGGCGATGAGCCAGCCGATGCCGGTCAGGATCCGGAAGCGGGACGCAGAGGGACGCACGGCCATGGGGACCTGAACTTTCGCGTGGCTCCCGCAGGCGGCGTCGGCGAGATTGCGGAACCCGGTTATTGCTGTTCTCGACGCGCCTTCATACTAGGGGTCCCGGCGTCTCGCCTGCAACCGGCATGGGGATTGTTGACATATTCCCGGCCGGCGAACTGAAACCAGCGCAATTCGCCGGATAGGCGGCTTGCTGCCGCGGGGGCTGGTTGCCCACGCTGGCGGGTGTGTCGTTCCACCCGGTTTCCCGCCTGCGCCTGCTGGGCGTCATCCACCACGTCACGCTGCGGGGCGCGGGTGGGCGAAGCATCGTCCGGAATCCTAAGGACGCGCGCCAGCTCGACGGGCTGGTGGGGGAACTCCTGCACGAGCACGGGGCCCGGGCCCACGCCTACTGCTGGAT
>CAZTGY010000425.1:0-2569 GCA_964613445.1 uncultured Chromatiaceae bacterium
CGATACCCATACCCAGGCTCCTCCCGCGGAAAACTGAAACTCGCGGCTCGTCATCGAGACGAGCAAGCATAGCGCCATGGCCGCACCGTCGGGTGACAAAGGTCACGGATATGACCACCCCGTGCTGCGGCACGGCCCGGCACGAAAAAGCCCGCTGTGACGCGGGCTTTCCGGAGTGGTGGAGCCGGGGAGGATCGAACTCCCGGCCTCCGCATTGCGAACGCGGCGCTCTCCCAGCTGAGCTACGGCCCCACTCGAGGCGCGCAGTCTAGCCGAAAGTCCCCCGCCGGATAAGCCGGTTCAGGCCACCAGCACGCACCGGCCCTGGTCCAGCACCACGGCATCCCGCGCCGGGACCCGCAGCCGGCAGGAGACGATATTGGCGTCCTGCCAGAGCTCGGCCACCAGCGTCTCGCCAGGGGTGGCCGGCCCGGCAAAGCCCACGGACAGCGAGCGGATCAGCGTGTGGTCGTAGTCGCAGATCTCGCCGAGGACCGCGAGGCAGGCGATGCCCTGGAGACAGTGGCCATCGAGGACGGGCGGGGCCGGCACGGGCCGCCGGGCGGTCGGCTCGCCCGGGGATGCGCTGCGCTCCAGCGACAGCCGGAACAGCAGGGCCTGGTCGGGACGCGTCTGGCAGGTGCGGGTCATGTCGGGCCGGCGCGGGGGCAGCGTGTGGCTCGCGGTGCCCCCACCCTCGCCCCTCCCCTGGCCGATGCCCTGGGGCCCGCCGAAGCCGCCGTCGCCGCGGGCCAGCCAGGTGCGGCGGACGGTGAACATGGGCTGGCCGTCCCGCTCGCGGCGGGCCCGGCTTTCCACGGTCACCAGGGCGCCGCCGTCGGCGCCCCGGTCGAAGACCGACACGACGTCGCTGTCCAGGAGCAACGTGCCGGCATCCTCGATGGGCCGGTCGAGGCCGACGCTCTCATCCCGCAGGACGACCTGGCCGGCATTCCAGCCGCAATCCTCGAGCAGCCGGTTGCCCACCAGGACGCTGGCGAAGCTTGGCAGGGTCTTCAGGCCCGCCGGGTCGGTCAGGTAGGGGCTTTCGTGGCGGGCCGCCGGGTCGCGGCCCAGGCCCACGCCGACGGCATATAGAAGAGTGTCGCGATCGCTGTACTGGACCCGCTCACCCCGCGTGCGGAGCGACATCAGGTGCTCGTAGTCGATCGGCATCCTTACTCTTCTGGGGCCACCGTGACGCTGATGCCGTCGAGGGCGTCCGACACCTTGACCTGGCAGGCCAGGCGCGACTCGCCGGCCCGGAAGTTCTCGGTGCTCTCCAGCAGCTCCAGCTCGTCGCTGTGGACGCCGGGCAGCTTCTTGAACCACTCGGGAGCGATGAAGACGTGGCAGGTGGCGCAGGAGCACATCCCGCCGCAGAGGGCCTCGATGCCCTCGTCCAGCTCGCGGATCGGCTCCATCAGCGTGAGGCCATTGTCCACCGTGACGGTGTGGGCATTACCGCCCCGGTCGGTTACGTGAATCGTGGGCATGTCGTCTGGCTACCGTGGTCAAAAAGGCGCGGGAATATAGCATGGCCGCGCCGGCACCGCGTCGTGGAAATCACCTACGCCCGGCCGACGTTGATGTCGAAGGGCGTCTGGTAGTACGTGCTGTCCTCGGCCCAGCGCCTGGCCTCCTCCATGAGCTTGCGCATCCGCAGATCCGCGGTGCTGACCTCGGCGCAGTTCTCGCAGCGCGGGTCGTCGCAGGGCTGCCGGGAGTACAGCCAGAACTGGATGGCCCCGGCCAGCAGTCCGTCGGCGATCTCCCAGGAGTCGGCGTCCTCATCGGCCTCCAGCAGCCGGTTGCCGAGCTCGATCACCTGCTCGGCGGCTTCGTCCAGCACGGTCTTGTCGTCTTCCATGGGCTCTACTCCGGGAGGCGCTGATGCCCCGTCATGCTATCAGAGGCGAAAGACGAGGCCGGCCAGTACTTCCCACTGCCAGACGACGCTGCCGCTGACCGCGACCAGGCAGCCGCTCGCTGCACCGCCAGATCGGCAGAAGACGGACTCGTCACTGTCCACGATCGAGCCGAGGATCCGCCCTTCCAGGCGGAGGCCGAAGCGGGACGTGGGCGCGATCTTGTAGCCGCCCCCGACACCGAAGGCGAAGAAGGTCTCGGAGTCGTAGCTGCTGTCATCGGGCTCGAAGCGGGACGCGCCCACGGTGGCCACGATGTAGGGCCGGGCACGCTCCCCTTCGAACCAGTAGGTGCCGCCCACCTGCAGGTAGGAGATATCGAGGTCCGTGGGCGGCGTCTCCGGCGGAACGAACAGGCCCGCCGTGTCCAGCGACGTGGACTGCCGGCTCAGGTAGACCTCCCATTCCGTGTTTTCGACGGAGGGCCAGTTCACGATGAGCCCGAAACTGGAGGCGTCATCGATGTCGATGTCGGCACCGGTGGCGTTGCCGTCCTCCTCCGCCTCGAACTCGCCGCCGAGGCGATAGCCCGCGAACGGCGTGATCTCGACGCCATGCTTCACCTCGGCCTGCGCAAAGGCCGGCAGCATCAAAAGGAGTAGGAGCGCCTTCAGGCGCGACCCCCTCCGGCTCGAGACTCG
>CAZTGY010000426.1:0-2565 GCA_964613445.1 uncultured Chromatiaceae bacterium
GCCGGGTGGTCCTGACGCGCACCGACTGCGACGCGCCGAAGTAAGCCGACCCGACGGACGACGAGAACCGGAGCCCCGGTCGCGCAAGCGGCCGGGGCTTTTTCGTCTGGCCCGGGTTGGAACCGGGGTGAAGACGTTATATGTTTATGACAATAAGACAACCGGGCGGATTTCGTGGACGCTGATTCCCACACCCTGCTGCGCTTCGTGCACATCCTGCTGTTTGCCTACTGGCTGGGCGCGGACTTCGGCGTGTTCCTCGGCGGGGGCTGGATGTCCCGCCCGGGGTTGACCGTCGTCGAGCGGAATCGCATCCGCGACCTGGTGATGGCCATCGACGTGGCTCCCCGCATCTCCCTCGTGCTCATGCTGCCGGTGGGCTTCAGCCTGGCGCTGGCCTGGGGCACGCCGCTGCCGGCGGCTGCACTGCCGGTGCTCTGGGCGGGCGCCGCGGCGTGGATCGTGGTCCTGCTCTGGGTGCACTTCGCCCACGGGAATCCCATGATCCGCACCGTGCTCCAGCTCGACCTCGCGCTCCGCGTGCTGATCCTCGCGGGCATGCTGGCGCTGGGGCTCCGGGGCCTGACGGCGGCGGAGGGCAGCGTGCCCGGCTGGCTGTCCACCAAGTTCCTGCTGTTCGCCGCGATCATCGCCGACGGCATCGTCCTGCGCCGGATCAGCGGCCAGTGGCATCCCGCCATCGCGCGCCTCGAGGCGGGTGATACGGTCACGGGCGAGGAGATGCTCCGCGTCCGCCGCCGGAAGGCCATCGTCGCGGCCCTCGTCATGTGGTTCCTGATCGCCGCCGCCGCGTTCATCGGCACGCTGAAACCGTGACGGCCCATTCCGGCGGCCGGGTGCTGCTGATCATGTCGGCGCTCCTGCTGTCGACGCTCATGGCGAGCCTCGATTCCAGCTTCCTGCCGCTGGCCTTCCCCGACATGATCGACGACCTCGACTCCAATACGAGCGAGATCGTCTGGGTGGCCCTGGGCTACCTCGTCGCCGCGACGGGGCCGATGCTGCTGGCCGCGCGCATGGCCGACGCCTTCGGCCACGTCCGGCTCTTCCAGGCGGGCACCGTCATCTATTCCCTGGCGATGATCGCCTGCACCTTTGCTCCCGACGTGCCGACGCTCATCGGCCTGCGCCTGGTGCAGGGCATCGGCATGGCGCTGTTCCTGCCGACGACCTTCGCCATCGCCACGCGGATCTACGGGCCGGAGCGGCGGGGCCGCGCGCTCGGCCTGCTGCAGGCGGCGAATGCCGCCGGCTTCATCCTGGGCCCCGTCTTCGCGGGCTGGCTGCTGGATGCGTATGACTGGCGGGCGACCTTCGCCAGCCGGATTCCCTTCGCGGTGCTGACCATCATCCTGGCGCTGTTCGCCCTGGACTTCCGACAGCCCATGGCCGTCGCGGGTGCCAGCCGGCGCTTCGACATCCCCGGCGCGCTGTACCTGACGCTCGCCCTGTTCGGCGTGCTCTTCGGCTGCAACCGGCTGCCCGTGGAGGACAACCACCTGGACCCGCTGGTCTGGCTGGTCTTCGCCGCCGGCTTCGGGTTCTTCTGGCTGTTCATGCGGCGCGAGCGGACCTGCGCGGAACCGCTGATCGACCTCAGCCTGTTCAGCCGGAGCCCGGCGTTCTCCCGCGCCTGCGTGGCCTTCGCGGCCATGTTTGCCAGCCTGCCGCTGACGCTGTTCGTGCTGCCCATCGTCCTGATCAACGGCCTGGAGATGCGGGCCTGGGACGTGGGCTTCATCATGGCCGTGTCGGCGGTGTGCACCACCGTCATGAGCCCATGGGCCGGCCGGGCCGCGGACCGCTGGAACGCGGAGTGGCTGGCGTCGGCGGGCGCGATCGTGCGCGGCGCCGGCTACCTGCTGCTGCTCTTCGTTGCGGTGGACACGGGGGCTTCCGGACTGTTCCTGCCGCTGATCGTGATCGGCATCGGGACGGGCCTGTTCTTCTCGCCGAACAACGCGCTGTTGCTCGCCAACGCGCCGCCCGAGCGCGCCGGCATGGTGTCGGGCCTGTTCGGCACCATCCGCCAGGCCGGCTACGCCTTCGGCTTCGCGCTTATCGCGAGCCTGTTCGCGGCCACCCAGGACTTCTACGAGACGAACTGGACGCGCACCGGCTTCGGGCACCTGGCGCCCGCCACCGCGGACCAGCTCACCACGATATTCGACGCGGGCGGCATCTGGTCGCCGGAGATGCTGATCTTCATCCTGCGCGTGTCGGCGATCGTCTGCGCCGCGATCCTGCTCATCGCGCTCATCAATTCGCTGCCGCGGGTCGCGACGACCGGCAAGCGGCAGCTCGCCGCCCTCGGTACCGCGGCCGGCGCCGCGCTACTCGGCGTCTACGCGCTGGTGGCGCTCGTGCCGGGCGGCGTGGTGGTGCGCGAGGATCTCGCCGACGCGGGCGCCGCGCCGCCGGCGGTTGCCGCATTCGGAATGGCCGCTCGGTCGGTGGCGGCGGTCGGACCGGTTGCCACGGCCTCAGGTAGCCGCTTTGCGGAGTACTGCACCGGGTGTCACGGCGCTGACCGGCGGGGCCTGC
>CAZTGY010000427.1:0-392 GCA_964613445.1 uncultured Chromatiaceae bacterium
TTGGACCTCGGGTCAGCCGGGGAGGATGACGCGTCTGACCTGCTCGAGGGCCTCGACCCGGACTCCACGGCCGAAATGCGTGGCATGGCGCCGGACGAGGGCACCCTCGACCTGCCCGCCTTCACCAACGCCATGGAGAAGAGGGCGGCAGGCCACGGACTGGTCAGCAAATCCACCAGCGAGACATCCGAGCATCGCGCTATCGAGGACACGGCTGAGCAGCCGCGGGTAGCTTCGTCCGCACTGGGCGAATCCTCGGCGGAACTTAGCGCCGTTGATTTCGATATCGGCGGCGACAATGCCGAAGATCTGGAGCCGACTTCGGTCATGACCGGCCGGCGCCGGGGTCCGGAGGGGCCGACCATGACCGAGGTCGGCACCAAGCTCGATCT
>CAZTGY010000427.1:402-2559 GCA_964613445.1 uncultured Chromatiaceae bacterium
TCGATCTGGCGCGGGCCTACGTGGACATGGGCGATCCGGACGGCGCGCGCAGCATCCTCAATGAGGTTCTCGAGGAGGGCGACTCGGCGCAGCGCCAGGAAGCCCGCCGCCTGCTCGACGACCTCACGGACTGACCGGTCCCCGCCGGAGCCTCGCGCTGGAAGCCCCCGCTGCAGAACCAGGGGTCGTCCCCCAGCGCTATGCCGCGGGGCTCGAGTACGACGGGAGCGCCTTCTCCGGCTGGCAGATCCAGAGTCACGCGCGCAGCGTCCAGCAGGCCCTCAATGCTGCCATTGCCGCGGTGGCCAATGAGCCCGTCTCCACGGCCGCCGCAGGCCGCACCGACGCGGGTGTGCACGCCTGCGGCCAGGTCATTCACTTCGACAGCTCGGCGCGCCGTTCACTGCGGTCCTGGCTGCTGGGCGTAAACAGCAATCTGCCTCCCGATGTTGCCGTGCAGTGGGTGCGCAAGGTGCCGGGTGACTTCCACGCCCGGTATTCCGCCATGGCGCGCACCTATCGCTATGTCGTCCTGAACCGCGACGTCCGGTCCGCGCTGGACCGGGCCCGGGCCTGGTGCCTCCGGGGAGAGCTCCAGGAGGTACGCATGGCCACGGCCGCGGTGCACCTGCTCGGCGAGCACGACTTCTCCTCGTTCCGCGGTGCCGGTTGCCAGGCCCGGAGCCCGGTGCGCCGGCTCGAGCAGCTGGTGGTGAGCCGGGCAGCGCAGTACGTCCACATCGAGGTTCGCGCCAACGGTTTCCTGTATCACATGGTGCGCAACATCGTGGGCGCGCTGGTTCGCGTCGGGTCCGGCGAGGCGGAACCGGGCTGGATGGGCGAATTGCTTGCAGGAAGGGATCGCCGCCTAGGTGCACCCACGGCCCCGCCCCAGGGGCTCTATCTCGCGGAGGTGCATTACCCGGCCCGGCTGGAGCTGCCTGCGCCGCCCCCAGGCGGCCCGGCGTGATCGCTGAAGCGGACTTGATATGATTCGCGCATGACGTGGTACGAGAAGGTCCTGCCCTCGCGCATCAAGACGGAGCGCCGAACGCGCTCCGTTCCCGAGGGCCTCTGGATCAAGTGCCCCCAGTGCAGCGCGCAACTGTACCGGGCGGAGCTCGAGCGGAACCTGCAGGTCTGTCCCAAGTGCAGCTTCCACATGCGCCTGGTCGCGCGCGACCGGCTGATGGTGTTCCTGGACCCGGGCACGGGGCGGGAAATCGCGGAGAAGCTGAGTCCCCACGACCCCCTGCGATTCAAGGACAGCAAGCCATACCGGACCCGCATCACCCAGGCCCAGAAGGAAACCGGCGAGCGGGATGCCCTGGTCGCCATGACAGGCCTGTTGATTGGCCAGCCGGTGGTCGCCTGCGCCTTCGAGTTCCGGTTCATGGGCGGGTCCATGGGCTCTGTCGTCGGCGAAAAATTCGCCAGGGCTGCGGCCTGGAGCCGCGAGAACCGTCACCCACTGATCAGCTTTTCTGCCAGCGGCGGAGCGCGCATGCAGGAGGCGTTGTACTCGTTGTTGCAGATGGCCAAGACCAGCGCGGCGCTGGCTGAGCTAGCCGAGGCGCGGGTGCCGTACATTTCGGTGCTGACCGATCCCACGACTGGTGGCGTTTCCGCCAGCCTCGCGATGCTTGGCGACGTGAACATCGCCGAGCCCAATGCCCTGATTGGCTTCGCGGGTCCGCGCGTGATCCAGCAGACTGTCCGGGAAACCCTTCCGGACGGCTTCCAGCGGAGTGAATTCCTGCTGGAGCACGGAGCCATGGACATGATCGTGGACCGGCGCCAGATGCGGGACGAGATTGCCTCCCTCCTGGCCAAGTTCCTCAAGCAGGCGCCGCCACCGGAAGGCGCAGCCTGACGGCTTCGCAGCGGATCCGCCCGGCCAGTGCCCCGCGGCCATGGATCGCAACCCGTCTCCCATGACCCAGCCCCGCACCGTCGCCGACTGGCTCCGGTGGCAGGAGTCCCTCAGCGCCCGGCCCATAGACCTGGGTCTGGATCGGGTCCGGGCCGTGCTGGGTCGGCTGGAGTTGACGCCGCCAGCACGTCGGGTGATCACCGTTGGTGGAACCAACGGCAAGGGCTCGACGATCACGCTGTTGCACGATGTGCTCCGGGCTGCCGGGGGCAATCCCGGCCTGT
>CAZTGY010000428.1:0-2538 GCA_964613445.1 uncultured Chromatiaceae bacterium
GGCCATTCTTCTTGCGTGTGCACAGCGTGCCGTTCGAGTCGGTCATGATGCCGGCCGCGTCCTGCCCGCGGTGCTGGAGGACGGTCAGCGCATCATAGATGGCCTGATTTACAGGTCGATGGCCGACGATGCCGACGATGCCACACACGCTAGAGCCGGACTCCCTGTTGTTTGGCCAGCTGCTCTTCTGCCACGTCCCGCAGCTCAGCCCCTACTGCGGCGGCATACGGTAGCAGCTTGGACTCGCGCCACCAAGGCTCGGCAGCGAACCCGCCGAGATCCAGTGCCAGGACGAGGATTCCGGCCAGCAACGCGCCCCGGCCAATCCCGAACAGCATGCCCAGGACCCGGTCAGTGCCCGTTATGACGCTCCGCCGGACGAAATACGTCACGATCCAGGCCAGGATGCTGCCGGCGAACAATACGCCCACGAACAGCGCCAGCCGGCCCGCCCAGAGCTGCCAGAGGGAATCATCGAGCCACCGGTTGAACAGCGGCGCCGCCTGCGGCCCGAAGCGGGCCGCGCACCAGAGCGCCGTGACCCAAATGACCAGGGAGAGCGCCTCCCTGATCAGGCCGCGGAGAACGCCCACCAGCCCCGACACCAGGATCATGCCGAGCAGGATGTAGTCGAAGGTGGCCATTTCAGGACCGCAACCGGGCCGCATCACTCGCGGCAGGGAGCGACGGGTTGTCCGACCTACTTGCGGCCAACCCTGCCACCCTTGAAGCCCGCCGCCGCCAGCCGGGCGGCGAGGGCCTCGGCTCCCGCCTTGTCAGGCTCCGGACCGGTCCGGACCCGAAACAGGGTGCCGCTGGATCCACCACCACCCTGGACGGCAACACTGAAGCCCTTGGCCTTCAGGTCGGCGGCCAGGCGGTCTGCATTCGCCCGGCTCGAAAAGCTGCCGAGCTGCACGATCCAGTCGCCACCGCCCTCCGCCGGGGCCTTCGCCAGCGGCTCTGCCGCGGCAACCGCCGGCTCCAGTGCCGCTGGTCGGGTGACGGGCGGCACCGGGGCCGCCGGTAGCTGCTTCACGGGCGCCGCGGCAACAGGCTCTGGTGCGGTTACGGGAGGCGCCTCGGTCGTGGAAGCTGACTTCGGCGCCGCCTCCGCGGGTCGTTCCGGAGCAACATCTGCCTGGCGCGGCGTCGGCACGGGAGGTTCGCGCTCGGCACCATCCAGGCGAATCGTGTGAGTCCGCAGGTCGAGTTCGTCCTCGACCGCGGGATGCCTGATCGTGGCACCGGAGTCGGGATTGCCGTCGAGTATGGCCGGAACGACAAGCACCAGCACCGCGAGCAGGCAAGCGGCCCCGACCATTCGTTCTGCGAGCTGGCGGTCCATGACGAGTAACTTCCGGGAAGGGTTTCAGTATAAACCAAGCCACTGGAGGGCGGGCGCGACGATGCGGAAGGAACCGCAGACCACGATCCGGCCCCCGGCGGGCGTCACTTGCCGGGCCCGTTCGAAGGCGGCGGCCGGCGTGTCTGCCCAGGCGAGCCCTGTTACGCCCGCCGCCTCGAGGGCGTTCCGCATGAGCGCCTCCGGGCTGGCCCGAGGGTCGTCAACGCCCGCGATGATCCAGCGCGCACCCACGTCGCGCAGCTCACTGACGAAGCCAGCGATGGCCTTGTCGGCCAGCAATGCGAGGACGACCGTCACGTCGCCCGGGCCGCCGGCTGGCAAGGGCAGCGTCGCCAGCTGCTGGCGCAGAACGGCAGCCGCCTGGGGATTGTGCGCAACGTCCAGGACCCACTCGTGCTCGCGTCGCACCATCTGGAACCGGCCGGGCGGTCTGGAGCGCAGCAATACCGGATTCAGGAACCCCGCGGTCAATTCGAGCGGGTGGCCCGCCCGCGCCAGGGCTGCCAGGGCCACCGTGGCGTTTCGGAACTGCGCCGGCGTCCAGTGCGAAGGGGAAAGCAGTCCGTCGATCCGGGTTACCCCTCCACTGCCGGGCCACGACCAGGTCCAGCCGCCCGCCGCGTCCCGGTCAAAGCGGAAATCTCTGCCCAGGAGGCAGAGCTCGGCGCCGATCCCGGCGGCCCGCGCGGCAATGGCGGCCGGCACTGGCGAGTCGCCGTACAGCGCCAGCGAACCGGCACGGAGGATCCCGGCCTTCTCGGCCGCAATCAACTCGATTGAATCACCCAGCCACTCCTGATGGTCGAGCCCTATGGTGGTGATCACGGCCGTGTCCGCATCCAGTGCATTCACGGCGTCGAGCCGGCCGCCGAGCCCCACCTCGAGCAGCCAGGTATCGCAGCCTGCCTCCTCGAGGCAGGCCAGTGCGGCCAGCGTGCCGAACTCGAAGTACGTCAGCGGAAGCCCGGCCCGGGCGGACTCCACCCGCTCGAATGACCGGATCAGCTGGCCATCCGCGACCGGGCGATCACCAATGCGGATTCGCTCGTTGTAGTGCACGAGGTGCGGCGACGTGTACAGGCCGGGATTGCCCCCGGCAGCCCGGAGCACATCGTGCAACAGCGTGATCGGCGAGCCCTTGCCGTGGGTTCCACCACCGGGGATCACCC
>CAZTGY010000429.1:0-2527 GCA_964613445.1 uncultured Chromatiaceae bacterium
CCGGCCGAAAGCCCGGCCGCCGATAGGTCTGTGTCTGCGGCACGGACGATAGTTCGTCGTTCCTTTGGTAGCGCATAGGTAGCGCAGGATGCCGATTTGAAAAATCGTAAACTACTAAATTCGTAACTATCTAATTTTATTCTTGTTTTGGCGGGCCCAGAGAGATTCGAACTCCCGACCTTCTGGTTCGTAGCCAGACGCTCTATCCAACTGAGCTACGAGCGCGTTGATTCGTAGGGGTATCTCGGATAGGAGGGCGGGAATTATAGGCAATCCCCGGGGGATGGGAAGCGGTAGACTCGGGCGGACCCCACAAATTGGTCGCGGCTGAAGCCGCTCATACGGCAAAAACAGGGAGAAAACCGCCATGGCACCCAAGGTCGAGGAGGTCCGCGGCAAGCGGGCCGTCATCCGTTTCGAGGCCGGAAAATGCATCCATTCCCGCAACTGCGTCCTGGGCCGGCCGGACGTGTTCGTCCCCAACGTCCAGGGGGAGTGGATCTTCCCGGACCGGGCCACTCCCGAGGAAATCGCCGAGCTGGCCCACAACTGCCCCTCCGGCGCCATCCAGTATGAGCGGCTGGATGGCAAGCCCGGCGAGACCGGGCCGGTGGTCAACACGGCGCATGTCCGGGAAAACGGGCCGCTGGCCTTCCACGCGCCCCTGCAGGTCGCGGGGGAGCCGGCCGGTTACCGGGCCACGCTCTGCCGCTGCGGGGCTTCGAAGAACAAGCCCTGGTGCGACGGGTCCCACACGGCGGCTGGTTTCATGGCCACCGGTGAGCCCGCCACCCAGGACTCGAAGCCGCTGGCTGTCCGCAACGGGCCGGTGGCGCTGACGCCGATCCCCAACGGCCCGCTACAGGCCCGGGGGCCGCTCGAGATCGTCAGTGGCACTGGCCGCACCATCAACAAGGTGGAGGAGACCTACCTCTGCCGGTGCGGGGCGTCGAAGAACAAGCCCTACTGCGACGGCAGCCACAAGGCGATCGGCTTCACGGCGCCCTAAGTGAACGGCCTGCTCACCCAGGTCGCGCTGTTCCTCGCGGCGACGGTGATCGCCGTGCCGCTCTTCCGGCGCTTCCGGCTGAGCGCGGTGCTGGCCTACCTCGCCAGCGGGATGCTCATCGGGCCCTTCGGGCTAGGGCTCGTTGCCGACGTGGAGAACATCCTCCACTTCGCCGAGTTCGGCGTGGTCATCCTGCTGTTCGTCATCGGCCTCGAGCTGCAGCCGAGCCGGCTGCTGGCGCTGCGTCGGGTGGTCTTTGTCCTCGGCACTGCACAGGTCGTCGTCACGACCGGCCTGCTGGCGGGGCTTGGCCTGCTCATCGGGCTGCCCGTGACGACGGCGCTCGTGGCGGGCTTCGGCCTCAGCCTCTCGTCCACGCCCATGGTCCTGCAGCTGCTCGGCGAGCGGAAAGAGCTCGCGTCCCGGCACGGCCGTGCGGCCTTCGGCATCCTGCTCTTCCAGGACCTGGCGGTGCTGCCTGCACTGGCGTTGTTGCCGCTGCTCGGGGCCGGTGCCGCCGCGGATGCGGAGGAGGCGGGAGTCAACCCGCTGCTGGCGCTCGGCGCCGTCGTGCTGATCGTCGTCGTGGGGCGCTACGCGCTGCGGCCGGTCCTGCGCATCGTGGCGGAGACGCGCATCCCGGACGTGTTCACCGCCGCCGCGCTGCTGCTGGTGATCGCGACCGCATTGCTGGTGAACTTCGCCGGGCTGTCCATGGCCCTCGGCGCCTTCATCGCCGGCGTGCTGCTCGCCGACAGCGAGTATCGGCACGAGCTGGAGGCCGACCTGGAGCCCTTCAAGGGACTGCTGCTGGGCCTGTTCTTCATCGCCGTCGGCATGTCGGTGAACCTCGGCCTGGTGGCCGAGGCGCCGCTCAGGGTGCTCGCCATCACGGCCGGCCTGATGGCAGCCAAGGGACTGGTGCTCTACGCATTGGGACGGGTCGGCGCCGTGCCGCTGCGCGCCCAGGCGAAGGCGCTCGCGCTGGTGGCACTCGCCGGCGGCGAGTTCGCCTTCGTGCTCTTTCCCATCGCGGTGGATGCGGGGCTGGTCAGCCGGGGCGTGGCCGAGCTGCTGGTGCTGGCGGTGACGCTGTCCATGCTGGTCAGTCCGCTGCTGCTCATCGCCGACGACCGCTGGTTCAGCCAGTGGTTCGCGCCCGCCGCGCCGCCGGCCTACGACCAGGTCACGCCGGACGAGCACCGGGTGGTGATCGCGGGCTTCGGGCGCTTCGGCCAGATCGTCGCCCGCATCCTGCGCGCCCGGGGCATTCCCTTTACCGCCCTGGAGATCAGCCAGACGCAGGTCGATTTCGTCCGCCGCTTCGGCAACCGGATCTTCTACGGCGATGCGGCCCGGCCCGAGATGCTCCGCGCCGCCCAGGTGGACAAGGCCGAGGTGCTGGTGATCGCCGTGGACGACCAGGAGGCCTCGGTGAAGATCGCCGAGTTCGCCCGGATCCACTTCCCCGACGTGAAGGTCTTCGCCCGGGTCCGGAACCGGCAGCACGCTTCCCGG
>CAZTGY010000430.1:0-2520 GCA_964613445.1 uncultured Chromatiaceae bacterium
CCGGCGACGACGGCGCGGGGCCTCACGGCCGGCAATCTCGCCAGCGACCTGCGCCGGCTCCGGGGCATCGTCACCGGCCAGGGCGGGCTGCTCGCGGGCCTGAAGGCCGGCGCCCGGGTCGTGGTGGCGGGCAGGCGCCTGGTGCCCGCCGGCTGCTACTCGCTCCACCTGGTGTGCGCCGGCCGCACGGCGCCGGCCCTGTCTGCCGACCTGGACCTGTGCGCCGCACTCCTGGCCCGGCACGGCGGCCAGGAGATCCCCAATTCGATCCCGCTGGGCGTGCGCGCCCAGCCCTTCGACAACCTGAACGGCGTGGTGGGCCCGAAGGGCGAGCGCTGGATGGCGCTCAATGCCAAAGTGCGCCACGGCGACGCGCCGCGGATCATCACCCGCTTCAACGAGCTGATCGGTCCCGGCCGCCAGCGGATGGCCGACGCGCGGGTGACTTGCTCGACGCTGTTCACCGCCATGGGCACCCACGCCTTCAGCTTCGAGGTGGTGTACCACTGGCCCGACCGCTGGCTGCCGCTGCACCGGGCCACGGCCGACCCGGCCTTCCTCGCCAGGCTGCCGGCCGACACTCCCAACCCGGAAGGCGCGGCGCTCGTGGCCGAGCTGAAGGAGCGCACGCTGGACCTCTACGACGAGCTGGGCGTCGCCTCCAACCAGCTCGGCCGCACCTACCGCTACTACGACAACCTGGCGCCGGAAACGCGCGGCTTGCTGGACGCGCTGAAAGCCGCCCTGGATCCGCAGGGACTGATGAACCCCGGGGTGCTGGCGCCCCGCGGCCCGCGCCGGAGCGCCAGTCCGCCGACTCCGGTGAGCAGCAGCCAGAGTGACGCGGGCAGCGGCACCGCCGACGTTCCGGCCACGTAGTTGAACGAGAAGCCGTCGCCACGCTCCGCATCGGCCAGGTCGAGCTGGAACCTGAGATCGGCAAGGCTCAGTCCGACGGGGCCGAGATCCAGTACCCGGTCATCGAAGAAGGCCAGCGCGGCCGTCGCGTCGAGAAATTCCTGGTCGAACAGCGACACGCCGCCGCCGAACACCTGGAAACGCAGCGCCCCGGATCCGGCTCCGGTCAGGACGGGATCCAGGAGTCCCAGCAACAGGTTGCCGGAAGACGCCGTGGCACCGGGATCCAGGCTCGCGGTGATCAGCGCCGTCGAATCGGCCGCGCCGCCCAGCCAGCCCAGCATCCAGGCATTGCCGGATGCGAATGCAGCCGCCGCTGCCTCGTTGCCGGCCAGGGCACCGTCGAGCGAGCTTGCATCGGGCTCGGCCAGCAGGGCCGCGAAGGCATCGTAGCCCACGAGATACGCGGGGAATCCGCTGCCGGCGAAGCTGCCGACGATCGCCTGGGTCAGGACGGCCCGCGACACCTGCGCCGACCCGTCACCGGTCGCCGCGGCACGGCCTTCGGCAGTTCCCTGCACCAGAATCCCGCCGGAGGTCGTCGCACGGGCGTGGACCGAAGCCTCCCGGCCATAGGCCTGCGCTTCGGCACTCACGCGCTGCTCCCGCCCCGCGCCGCTGGCGATGGCTTCAGCGGTCGCCACGTTGCTGTCCTCGCGATAGCCACTGGCGGCAACGGCAGACGCGTCTGCCGACGTCGCGGCAAGCGCGCTAGCGAATGCCTGGGCAACGCCGGCCAGGGCCTGGGACCGGTCGCCATTGGCGACGCCGCCGTAGCCCCCCGTCGCCCGGGCTGCCGCCAGCGCGGCGCCCGACAGGTTCCCGGCGCTGCTGGATGCCAGGGCGTCGCCACCTGCCGATGGTGCGCCATTCTGCGACCGTATGGACCCGCCGCCTCCCGTGGCCTCCGTAGTGACGCCCAGGCCGGTGAAACTGCCGGACTTCGTGAGGACACTCGAGGCGACGCCGGCAAGTCCGTTGCCGCCCGCCGTCGTGTACGCCTGACCGGCGCTGCCACCGAAGGCCGTCTGGCGCAGGACGAGGTCGCCGGTCGTCACTCCGTCGATGGCATTGGCCAGCACGACGCTCGCGCCATCGCCCGCTTTGCCGCCGCCTAGGGCGGAGTAGCCGCCCTCGCCCCCGTCCACCGTCAGGCCCACACCCACGGCTGCGCCCGCGGTGGATTCCCCGCGAATCACGCCGAGTGTCACGCCCGCACCGTGTGCACCATTGCCAAAGTTGGACCCGCGCCCGATCTGGCCGCTGCCGCCATTGGCGCCCTCCGCATAGACGGATATGTCGATGGCGTCGCGGGCGGTCGCCGAAGCCGCCACCGACCGGGTCCCGGCGCTGCCCCCGCCGCAACCGCCGCCATTGCCGTAGGCATTCACATTCAGGCTGACCGAACCACCGGTGTTGGTGCCGGAGGCCAGCGACGTGGCGTCGCCACCGGCCCCGCCGGCCTGGGTGCCGGCGGTCCGGCAGGCCCCGGTGCCCGTGAAGGCGATCGTTTCCAGGTTCAACGCGGTATAGCTGCCGGACACCGACAATTCGCTGTGTGCGTTCCCGGCGAGGCCGGCCTCCCCGGTGGCAACGTCACCC
>CAZTGY010000431.1:0-2503 GCA_964613445.1 uncultured Chromatiaceae bacterium
AGCCGGAGGGGGTCGCGCCTGAAGGCGCTCCTACGGTACGGTCAGGGACGGCCGGCCATGATCCCGCCGTGCAGGGTGACGCCCTCGACGGGTTTCGAGGTCCACAACTGCTCGGCGAAGCGCGGAATCGCCATGGCGGCGATGGGAAAGCACTCCACCAGCTGGGACGGCCGGCCGGGAATGCCGTCCAGCGCGTAGCAGAAGAACTCCATGCCCTTGCGCTCCACCGTGTTCCAGAAGCCGCGGATGGACTTCTCGCTGGAGGACACCGAGCCGTCGGTGTTGAAGTAGGCGTCGAAGCGCACCTCGCCACCGGGCGTCTCCATCCGGTACCGGGTGGTGTTGGTCATGAGGTGGTTGTAGAAGCCCGGATAGCGCTCGGAGAGGGGCTTCGTGCGATCGATCTTCTGCCCGGTCGTCGCCGAAGCGGGCCTGGGCCAGTCGGCACCGCCGGTTTCCAGGAGCATGAAGGACATGAGGGCCGTGCGGTCGCCCTCGGGTACCGGTTCGGGAATCAGCATCCGGGTGCCGGGAACGAGCTTCTCCGGGCCGGCCAGGAATTCCCAGACGCGGGGCACGTCCCATTCGAATCCGGCGGCCTGCAGGGCCTCGGACGCCGCGAAATCCGGGCTCGCGCCGGCCTTCCGCCCGATCAGGCCCCAGAGGTTCGGCCCGACCAGGTTGCTGCCACCCTCGGCGAGGGTGTGGCAGGCGCTGCAGCGCTGCAGGAAGGCCGTCCGGCCCTTCTGGTAGTCGGCCGCCACGAGCTGGTCGCGGGACGGCGCCGCGGGACTGGCGCCGCTGGCCACCAGCAGGCCAACCGCAGTGAAGAGCAGCAGCTGTCCGCGGCGGTGCATGGCTCGGCTACCCCTGGCCGGGACGGGTCTGTCCCGTCACGGATTATCCACGGGGATTCCCGGCCTGGCCAGACTCAGCGGTGCCGGCGTCCCGCCGGCCGGCTCGCCGCTCCGTTGCCGGATGACGCGGCGCCGAGCGCCTCGAGCCGCTGCGACAACAACGCCGGCTCCCCCAGCAGGTAGCCCTGGGCCCGGGTGATCCCCAGCTTGCCGAGCAGTTCGAGGGCAGCAGGGCTCTCCACGAACTCGGCCACCGTCTCCAGCTGCATCACGCGCGCCACCTCGGAGATGGCCGCCACGACGGACTGGGACACGACATTCGTGGTCAGGTCCCGGATGAAGCTGCCATCGATCTTGAGCGTGTCGACCGGGAACAGCTTGAGGTAGGCGAACGAGCTCAGGCCCGTGCCGAAGTCATCGAGGGAGAACCGGCATCCTGAGCGCCGCAGCGTGTGCATGAAGGCCTGGGCCCGCTGCAGGTTCGCCACCGCCACCGTCTCGGTGATCTCGAAGCACACCATTTCCGGCGGCACTCCGCTCCGCTCCAGCTGCTGCTGCACGAAGCCGAGGAAGGGCTCGCTCCCGAGGCTCTGGCCGGAGAGATTGATGGCAAACCGGGCCCGGGCCCTCGACAGTGCGCCGGCAGACTGGCCGAGCTGGGCCAGCGTGTTGGCGACGACCCAGCGATCCAGTTCCTCCATCATCTGGTAGCGCTCGGCGGCGGACAGGAACTCCGATGGCGAGACGTGCTGGTCGTCCTCGTCCAGCAACCGGACCAGGACCTCGAAGTAGTGGAGTTCGGGCGCGCCGGCCACGGGCCGGATGGTCACGATCGGCTGTCCCATCAGGGCCAGCCGGCCCCGGTCGATGGCATTCCGGATGTAGCCGACCAGCTGGATGTCACCAAAGCGCTGGACGATGGACAGGTCCGCCGGCTCGTAGACCTCGACCCGGCCCCGCCCCCGGTCCTTGGCGGCAGAACACGCGACCTGGGCCGTGGCCAGTGCCCCGCCATCGACCGGTCCCTCCTCCCCCACCGGGAACGACGAGTCCATCGTCGCCCGGGCGATGCCAATGCTGACGGAGGCCCCGAAGCTCAGGTCCGCCTGGCTGAACTCGAGGCGGCGGAAGCGGGCCGAGATCGCCTCAGCCAGCCGGCGGGCTTCATCCAGGTCCGTGTCCAGAAGGAGAGCGGCGAAGCGGTCGCTGGCGATGCGGGTGACGGCGTGGCCCCGCAGCTCCTCGCGCAGGATTGCCGCGAAGCTCGCGAGCACCCGGTCGCCCACGTCCCGGCCCAGGGTGTCGTTGGCCACGTGCAGGCGGTCGATGTCCAGGTACATCAGGGCCGGAGGTTCGCCGCTGCCGGCGGCCACGGCGGCGGCCAGGAGCTTCTCGAAGATGGGCCAGGCAGGCAGGCCGGTCAGGGAATCGAAGGACCGCTCGAGTACCGTCTCGATGTGGGTCGCGAGGTAGCGCCCCACGCGGGAACGGCGGCGGAGGCTGAACTCGGGACCCTTCCAGCCCGCGAGCGCCAGCACGCCGATGACCGCCCGATCCGTGCCGCGGATCCGCACCGTGTAGAGGTCGCTGATGCCCGACCCGGCCAGGTCCTGGCCCTGGTCGAGCAGCATCTCCAGTTCGACCCG
>CAZTGY010000432.1:0-2500 GCA_964613445.1 uncultured Chromatiaceae bacterium
TCAGGCAGGCCTCTGGTTGATGGCGGTTTTGCGGTGCGTTTTGGAATGCTCCGAGTGCGGCCGCCGGAGCGCCTGCGGAACATCCCGCGGATCGTGCGCCAACTGGTCGAGGGCCAGCAGCTGGCGCGATTCGACCGTGCCCACCTGTCCCGCTTCGGTGACTCGGCCCTCGAGTTCGAGGTCGTCTATTACGTGGAGAATCCCGACTACAACAGGTACATGGACGTCCACCAGGAGATCAACCTGGGGCTGATCGACGCGCTCGCCGGCCTCGGCGTGGCATTCGCCTATCCAACCCGGACGATCCACGTCGCCACGCCAGTTGGCCAGTCATGACGGGGGCAGTGACCAACCGCAGCGGCCTGGTCGTCGTTTCCAACCGCCTGCCGCTGAAAGTGCACCGGGATGGCGACGGGGAATGCCGGATCACGCCGGGCAGCGGGGGCCTCGTCTCCGCCCTGGCGCCGGTGATGCGCCAGCGCGGCGGAACCTGGATCGGCTGGCCGGGATGCGACAGGGACAGCCCCGACCTCGCGGAAGCGTTCAGGACCGCGGGCCGGCGGCAGGGTTACGACTTCTTCCCCGTCTATCTGGATGACAGGGAGCGGGACGCCTTTTACTACGGCTTCTCCAACGAGATCATCTGGCCGCTCTTCCACGACCTGCAGTCCCTGTGCAACTTTGACCCGCAGTACTGGCGGGCCTACCTTGCCGTCAACGAGCGGTACGCAGAGGCGATTGCCGCCCACGCCACGTCGTCGGACTTCCTCTGGGTGCATGACT
Source organism: uncultured Chromatiaceae bacterium (assembly GCA_964613445.1). Taxonomy (GTDB): domain Bacteria; phylum Pseudomonadota; class Gammaproteobacteria; order Steroidobacterales; genus SHZI01. The sequence continues at coordinate 784 of CAZTGY010000432.1, forward strand.
ACCAGCTGATGGGTGTCGGTGAGCGGGTCCGCGCCCTGGGCGTCACGGCTTCCCTGGGCTTCTTCCTCCATATCCCGTTCCCGCCGCCCGACATATTCGCGACGCTGCCATGGCGTGAGGGCGTGCTGCGTTCACTGCTGGCCTACGACCTGATCGGCTTCCAGACTCGCCGGGACCGGCGGAACTTCGTCGACTGCGTCCACGAGCTGTTGCCCGAGGTGGACGTCACGGGGAGGGGCCAGTCGCTGGTCAGGCTCAGGTCCGGCGGACGGGAGACCCGTGCCGGCCGCTTTCCCATCGGCATCGACTACAACGACTTCTTCCGGCGCGCGTCGGTGCCCCACGTGGCGGAGCTGGCGGCGTCGCTGCGGGATCAGCTGCACAACCGCCAGCTCATCCTTGGCATCGACCGGCTCGACTACACGAAGGGCATACCCGAGCGCCTGCGGGCCTTTGGCAATGCCCTGGAGCGGTACGAGGAACTGCGTGAACGCGTGACGCTCATCCAGGTGGTGGTGCCCAGCCGCGCGGAGATTCCCCGCTACCAGGAGCTGAAGGAGAACATCGAGAATCTCGTCGGGCAGATCAACGGCAGGTTCACCCGCCCCGGAGGGTGGGTGCCCATCCACTATGTGTTCCGGGAGCTGACCCAGGACGAGTTGCTGTCCTACTACCGTGCGGCGCAGATCGCGCTGATCACGCCGTTGAAGGACGGCATGAACCTCGTTGCGAAGGAATATTGCGCGGCCAGTCCCGACGAGGACTGCGTGCTGATCCTGTCCGAGTTTGCCGGCGCCGCGGCGGAGATGAGGAACGGTGCCCTGATCGTCAATCCATATGATGTCGAGGCCGTCGCCGATGCGATTCAACGGGCGTTCCGGATGCCGGCGGACGAGCGGCGTGCCCGCATGCGCCGGCTACGGCGCTGCGTCCGGCGCAACGACGTGTACGCGTGGGTTGAATCGTTCCTGCGGGCCGCCTCGCGCTAGTGGGCCCGCTCGTTTCCCGGCGGTTAGCGCAACGGTGCCTTCAGCGCCGCTTCCAGGACTTCCCGGAGTTCGGCGCTGAACGCCACCAGCTGCACCCGCTCCAGCACTTCGTCGCCGGCCAGGAAGACCAGGATGGACCGTACGGCAATTCCGGCGGCCTGGACCGGCGGAAAGCCATAGGCCCCGCAGCTGATCGCCGGGAACGCGATCGAGCGCAGCGCCTGCGCCTGGGCCAGTCGCAGGCTGTTCCGGTACGCGCTGGCCAGCAGGCGCGGCTCGCCGCTGGTGCCACCGTGCCATACCGGCCCGACCGCATGGATCACGTGCCGGGCCTTCAGCGCAAATCCCGGGGTGATGCGCGCCTCGCCGGTCGGACAGCGAAGCCCGGGGGTTACTTCGGGGAGGGCACGGCAGGCATCGAGCAGCTGCGGGCCCGCAGCCCGGTGTATGGCTCCGTCCACACCCCCGCCACCCAGCAGGTGCTCGTTGGCGGCATTGACGATGGCATCCACGTCCAGCGTCGTGATATCGCCCTGGATGACCTCTATGTGCTGCATTCAGGAGGTACCTGACACCGGGGTCCCCGGCGGTGCCCTATCCCACGGGGGAGAGTCGATGAGCAGGACCTGGAAGCGGCCCGTGCCATCGCGAAGTTGCTTGGCCCGGGCGTACTCCGCCGAGTTCCAGAAGCGGAGCGCGTCCTCGCGGCTGGGCCACTCGGACACCAG
>CAZTGY010000433.1:0-2500 GCA_964613445.1 uncultured Chromatiaceae bacterium
GGCCTACCACTGATCACAGGGAACCGGATGAATCCGCCGCCAACACCCCCGGCCAGTCAAGTCACCGTGATCGCGTTCGCGCCACGGCATGCCGCCGCGTTCCGCGACCTGAACGTGGCGTGGATCAACGAGTATTGGGAGCTGGAGCCGAAGGACATCGAGGCGCTCGGCAATCCGCAGCAGTCGATCCTCGATCCGGGTGGCGCAATCCTGATCGCCGAGGACGGCGGCACTGCGGTCGGTTGCGTCGCGCTGATTCCCCACGGTGACGACGGCACGCTCGAACTGGCGAAGATGGCCGTCGCGGCGAGCCACCGGGGCCGGGGTGTCGGACGGCTGCTCATGGTTGCGGCGGTTGCCAGCGCCCGGTCGGCCGGTGCGCCGCGCCTGTTCCTCGAGTCGAACACGCGGTTGACGCCGGCGATCCGGCTCTACGAGTCGGCGGGCTTCCGCCGCCTGGAGGCGTCCTCACGCTCACCTTATTCCCGGTGCAATATCGTCATGGAACTCGATTTGCATGGCTGCGATGGGCGCATCTGAACCGCTGCTTCGTCCCCATGCTCCCGATTGATCGCGACGCCCGGAGGACCATCCCGATGATTCTCGAAGTGGCAGTCCTCAACGTCAGGCCCGGGCAGGAAGTTGAGTTCGAAGCGGCGTTCGCCGGGGCGCGGCAGATCATCGCGGCGTCCCCCGGGTGCCTGTCCCACCAGCTCCAGCGCTGCTTGGAAAGTCCCGGACGCTACCTGCTGCTTGTCCAGTGGCGCACCCTGGAGGACCATACGGTCGGCTTCCGGCAGTCGGCCGCGTACGCGGAATGGAAGAAGCGCCTGCATCACTTCTACGACCCGTTTCCCATCGTCGAGCACTACGTCGAGGTCTCGTAACGGACGCCATGGCCATCCACCTCGACCACACGATCGTGCCCTCGCGGGACAAGGTCGCCGCGGCCAGGCTGCTCGCGGAGCTCCTCGGCGTCACCTGGGCGCCGACGTCGCTGGGCCCCTTCGCGCCGGTCTACGTCAACGAGGGCCTGACGCTGGACTTCATCGACACCAACGAGGACTTCCCCGTCTATCACTTCTGCTTCCGCGTGTCCGACGCCGAGTTCGACGCGATCCTCGGGCGGATCACGGCGGCCGGCATTCCCTTCCGCAGCACCGTGCGCGGCCCGGTCGACCGGCAGATCGACAGGCAGTTCGGCGGCCGGGGCATCTACTGGAACGAGCCCGACGGGCACCAGTGGGAGATGCTGACGGTCAGCTACGCGCGGCCATGAACATCGGAGACACCGCCGACGCCACCTTCACCGTCCAGGCCGCCGACACGGCCCGGGCGCTCTCGATTTCCGCCGAGGACGCGTTCCCCGAGGTCTTCGCCACCTCCCGCATGATTGCGCTGATGGAGCTGGCGGCTGCCCGCCTCATGAAGCCCGAGTTGAAGGCTGGCGAGCTGTCCGTCGGCGTGTCGCTCAACGTCCGGCACACGGCCCCGACGCCGGTCGGCGCGAAGGTCCGTGCCGTCGCCACCTACCTGGGCCCGGAAGGCAAGCTGTACCGCTTCCGGGTGGAGGCCTTCGACGAGGCGGGGAGCATTGGCGACGGCGAGCACCTGCGGGCGATCGTCGAGACCGGTCGCCTGCTGGCCGGCGCGGCGAAGCGCCGGCGCTGAACGGCTGACGGCGTTCGCCTACCGTCGCTTCGCCGTGGCGATCAGCTGCTCGGCCTTGGCCGTCAGCGCCGCGTCGCCGGTCGCCAGGCTCAGCGCCTTGCGGCCCAGGCTCTCGGCCTGGGCGAAGTCGCCTTCCTTCAGCCGGATGTTGCCGAGTTCCAGCCAGAGCACCGGCTGCCGGGGTTCGATGCGCAGCGCCCGCTCGATGGACGCCGCTGCCTGCTCGTAGCGGCCGGCAGCCTGGTGGCCCCGGCTCTGGGTCAGCAGCGCCTGGCTTGCCGAGCTGACAGGTGGCGCCGTGCGCGGCGGCGGCAGCGGTTCGGCGGGCGCCGGGGGTACTGCCTCGATGTCCGGAACGGGGCGGATGACCGCCACCGTCGGCGGCGGTGACGTGGACGGTACCGGCGTGCGGGTGGACGGCTGGGGCTGGCCCATGTCCGGCGGCACGCAGCCGGCGGCGAGCAGCGCCGCCAGCAGCACGGCGGGCCAGGCCGGCAGCCGCGCGCCCGGCGTTAGCTTGCTCAGTTGATCAGTCCCCGCAACCATTGCATGCCCTGTTCCGCGACGCCTTCCAGGCTGCCCGGCACCGGGCCGCACAGGGGATTGGGCGGCACGACGGTCCCGACGGGCAGCGGCAGCGTCACCGGGTCGCCGCAGCCTCCCTCGGCCATCATGCCAGTGGCAAAGTCGAATGGCACATCCTGCAGGCCCTCGGCCGGCATCGGCTCGTAGCCCGCGTCGCCGAAGTTCGCCACGAGCCGGGCCCAGACGGGCAGCGCGCCGGAGGCGCCCGTGAGGCCCGTGGGCGAGTTGTCGTCGGCGCCCACCC
>CAZTGY010000434.1:0-2499 GCA_964613445.1 uncultured Chromatiaceae bacterium
GGCACTTGTCCTGGTCCACCAGCACGATGCCGTCCTGCTCCCGCTTGTAGATCGCGCGCACCGGGCAGGCCTCGAGGCACGCCGGCTTCGTGCAGTGGTTGCACAGGCGCGGCAGGTAGAAGTGGTAGTTGTTCGGGTAGTCGCCGGAGCTCGTGTCCTCGTCCCAGTTCGCGCCGTAGGTCAGGGGCTCCTTGCGCTGCAGGCGCTCTTCCGTGCCCTTGAAGTAGACCTCCTCGTGGTTCAGCGGCGAGACGCTGCCGAAGTGGCTCTGGTCGTGCAGGTCGCCGAACTGGAGCACGCCGTCCCGCCAGCCCGACTTGGCGCCCTTCGCCTCCCACTCCTTGGGATAGCCGCGCCCCGGCTTAGTCTCGACGTTGTTCCAGAGCATGTACTCCTGGCCTTCCTCGTCGGTCCAGAGCGACTTGCAGGCGGCCGTGCAGGCCTGGCAGCCGATGCACTTGTTCAGGTCGATGACCATGGCGATTTGACGGGACATTGCTCGTTGCCTCTGTAGGAGCGCCTTAAGGCGCGACCCGTTCCATTTGACCAGCTGCGGTCGCGGCTGAAGCCGCTCCTACAGTAGGGACGTGTTTTTCGAAATCGACCGTGTGGTCGTGGTACGTCTGGTTCGGCACGTACTCCGGCGCCCGGTAGCCCAGGTGGCCGTAGTTGCCCACCAGTGACGTCGGCTTCAGCAGCCCGGCGGTCGGGATGGCGCCGCTGAAGTTCTGCCGGCCCCGGAACATCATCGGGTCCCAACCGTGGAACATGAACATCGAGCCGGACTGGATGCCGGAGCTCACGTGGGCCATGGCGATGAAGGAGCCCAGCGAATTGTAGGTCCGGATCAGGTCCCCGTCCTTCACGCCGCGCTTCGCGGCGTCGTCCGGATTCACGTAGATGTCGGGCTCGCCCCGCTGCAGGCTGACCAGCAGCGAATCGTCGCGCCACATGCTGTGGATGCCGTGCCGGGCGTGGCCCATCGTGAGGCGCAGCGGGTAGCCCTTCACGGCCAGCGGATCCACGTGCACGGGCAGCGCCTCGCCCTCGCTCAGGAACCACTCGTGGTCGAAGTAGAACTGCTGCCGGCCGGTGAGGGTGGCGTAGGGCTTCTTGTCCTGCGTGCTGGCCAGCACCTGGAAGCTGTAGGGCGAATTCCTGCCGAACTGGACGCGGTCCGAGTCTTCTGCCCGCACGAAGCCCCGCTGCCGCAGCTCCTCGAACGTGATCTTCGGGATCCCCTCGGAATTGTCGATGAGGAACTGGACGATGTCCTTCGTGGTCCTGATCTTGCCGTTCAGGGTGAACAGCTCGCTGACCTTGCTGTAGTCGTGCTCGATCGGCTTGCCATGCAGCACGTCCTTCACCGGCGGCAGGTTGCGGGCCGCCGCCTTGGCGCTGATGGACGCCGCGAGGCGCGCCATGATGGACCAGTCGTCCTCGGACTCGCCGAGCGGGGGCACGGCCTGGTCCAGCACCTGGATGTAGGGTGTGCGGCCCTCCATCACGAAGTCGTGGCGCTCATAGTGCTGGGGCACCGGGAGCACGTAGTCCGAATACATCGCGGTGACGCTCATGTCGGGCGTCATCGTGACGATGGTCTCGATCTGCGACATCACGGTCTCGCGGAAGCGGGTACCGGCGGCGCGCCAGTTGGCCGTGTTGTGGCCCGCCATGAAGGCCATCTTCCAGGGCGTCTTCGCGTAGTCCGGCAGCCAGCCGTTGTTGATGGACTGGCGGTAGTGCTTGTCGAGGTGCTCGGCCATCTCCTGGCCATAGGTCTTGGCGTTCAGCCCCTTGCCGTCGCCCCTGGCGTAATCCCAGACGGAGATCGCCGCCACCTTGACCCGCGGGCCGACGCCGGCGAAGACGAACTTGGCGAAGCCGTCGCCCTTCGACAGCTGGGTGGTCTGCATGCCACCGCCTTCGCGGCCGGTGTTGCCCGTCAGGGCGCACATCAGCAGCCAGGCCCGTTGCAGCTTGTCACCGTGCAGCCATTTGCAGGCCCGGTAGCCGGCGTAGATCATGCCGGCGCCGGACCTGGCGAAGGTGCGGGCGACCGCGCGGATGTTGTCGGCGTGCACGCCGGTGACGGCCTGGGCCTTCTCGGGCGTGTAGTCGCTGTTGCACAGCTCCTTCACCCTGGCGAACACCGTGGTGACTTCCACGCGGCCGGTCTTCGTCCTGACCTTCCAGCGGCCTTCGAGCGCGGGCTTCAGCCCGTTGAGGGCCAGGGACGGCGGCGTGGCTGGCGCCGGCACCGGGGCGCCGGGCGGGTTACCGAAGCCGGTGGCGGGCGCCATGACCGGCTTCTTCAACTTCTCGTCCCAGAAGTAGAACGACTTGCTGGCCTGGTCCCCGGACACCCCGTCCGCATCGGCAAAGTCGCTGGCCCGCAGGAACTTGCCGTTGTCGACCCGCACGAGGAAGGGCAGGTCGGTCTGCTCGCGGACGTAGTCCCACTCGATGAGGCCGTCGGCAATGATGGTCTGCACCATG
>CAZTGY010000435.1:0-2271 GCA_964613445.1 uncultured Chromatiaceae bacterium
TATCCCGGGTGGCGCGGCCCCGAACGCCCGTAGGAGCGCCTTCAGGCGCGACCCCACCCGCCACTCAGGCCGCCACTCAGGCCGCCACCCCCGCCCACAGTCAGGCCTGGAGCAGCAGCAGGCTCTCGAGGCGGCGCTTCCGCTCCGGCCAGTCGGGCAGCCGCTGGTCCATGAGCCGGTAGAAGTCGCGGCCATGTCCCCGGTGCTCCAGGTGGCAGAGCTCGTGCACGACGACGTACTCGCTGCACTCCCGTGGCGCGCGGATCAGCGCGAGGTTCAGGGTCATCCGGCTGGCGCCGCGCGGGCCGGCCAGCGTGCCCCAGCGCGTCGTCATCTTCCGGACCGAGATCGTCGGACGGCGATGCCCGCGGCCCAGGAACCAGGCGCAGGACTCGTCGACGAGCGTCGCGAACAGTTCCCGGGCACGGGCGCGGTACCAGGTCTCGAGCGCGCGCCGGACCCCGTCGGCACCCGCACCCTGCGGGACGCCGACCCGCAGGGCCCCGGGGCGGCGGATCACCGTCGCGCGCCGGTTGGCGACCACTTCCAGGTGGTGGAACTCGCCAAGGTAGGCAATGAGGTCGCCGGAGACGTAGCCGGGCGGTGGTGGGAGCGCCGCAGCGAGGTGGCGGAAGCGCTGGACATGGCGCCCGATCCACGGGACGCGCTCGGTCAGTCGCGCCTCGATGAGTTCGCGGGGCCAGCCCGACGGCGCCCGGACGATGACGCGCGGCTCTGGATGCACCTCGATGCCCAGCGTGCGACGGCGCCCGGAGAGACGTATCTCGCAGGGCACCTGGTCGGTCCCGACGCGCAGCAGATCAGTTGTGCCCGGCATGTGCGGCAAGATTGTACGGACCGGGGACGCCGGGCGACAATCCGGCCCCCGCCACCCGTGGCGTTCATCCCGGAGCCCTGCATGCACTCGAGTCTCGTCACCGGCCTGCTACTGGATCGCCGCACGACGCTGAAGGCAGCCCTCGGGCTCGGCGCGGGCCTGGCCGGCACGCTGGCACCCGCCGTGCTGGCCGCGGCGGGCGGCAGGCCTGGCGGACTGAACTATGGGGACCCGGCCGACAACCTGTACGCCTTCGGCAAGCTCTGGGCCGGCTACGACCAGCCGGTGATCGGCGGCTTCCACGGCCTCATGTACCTCCGCATTCCCGGCAGGCGCATGGTGCCGGTCTTCGGTTACACGGGCACCGGGGCGCTCCTGGCACGGATCGACGAGAACAGGGATCTCTGGATCAAGTCCCGGGAGACCGGCTATTTCACCGACCTGCGCACGGGCGACATCCTCGAGACCTGGGCCAACCCGTTCACGGGGAAGACCGTGCCCGTCTACCACTTCTACAACGACCTGCTGGTCGGCAAGGTCGGCAAGGAGATCCCGAAGTTCTTCCTGGGCACGGAGGGGGACAGCCCCACGCTGATGAACGAGGGCACGGCGTTCCCCGATGCGTCCGGCCGCTACCCGTTCGTCCTGCCCTTCGAGACCTACGGCGACGACATGCTGCTGTCCTGGGATTACACCCACGACTACACCAATCCCGTGACGCCGGAGGGCTGGCCGCGGTCGTCGACGGGGAAGCGCACCACGCCGTCGGAGCACTTCACCTTCAATTTCTCGAAGCACGAACTGGAGGACCGCAGCCTGCCCACGGTGCGTTTCACCGCCGGCTTCACCCGGCTGTCCGAGTGCTGGCCCTTCATGCAGATGGGCGGCACCGAGTTCGCCGGCGCCACGCTGTTCGGCCGCATGTTCAGCCACAAGGGCCTGAAGGGCGCCGACGACGTGCCGCCGAAGGTGCGGGCCTACATCGAGAAGCACGCCCCGGAATACCTCACGGTGCCGGACGGCTGGACCCCGGACAATTCCCGGGTGGACACCTGGAAGGCCTACGCCCAGGACATCCCGCCGGAAAATCCCGCGTACCCCTGGAAGCCGTCAGCCTTCAAGGTGCCGACCGGCAGCGGCCGGCGCGGGTAGGAGCGGCTTCAGCCGCGACCCCTCCGTCCCCATGCGCATCACCGACCTGATCGACCGCCTCCGGGGTGCCGGCGCGCGGCCGGTGCACGAGGCGCGGGTGCTGCGGAACTGGCTGCGGGCCGGGCCTCTCGATGACGGCGGCGCGACGCCGGAACTGCCGTCGCGCCTGAAGGCGCTCCTACCGGGGATAGCCGCCGAGCTGCGGGATCTGACCCGGGTGCGTTCCGAACATGTTGGTGCCGACGGTTCGACCCGCCTGCTTCTCGACCTGGCGGATGGCC
>CAZTGY010000435.1:2281-2496 GCA_964613445.1 uncultured Chromatiaceae bacterium
TCCTGCTGCCGCCCACCGGCGTCTGCGTCTCCACCCAGGTGGGCTGCGCGGTGGGCTGCACCTTCTGCATGACGGGCCGGGAGGGCCTGCTCCGGCAGCTGGGCAGCGCCGAGATCGTCGCCCAGGTGGTGCTGGCCCGCGGGCAGCAGCCGGTGCGGAAGGTGGTGTTCATGGGCATGGGCGAGCCGGCCCATAACCTGGACACCGTGCTGGCG
>CAZTGY010000436.1:0-2483 GCA_964613445.1 uncultured Chromatiaceae bacterium
GCGAAGACCCGCGCCCACATCCTGCTCATGGGCTCTGTGTCGCGCAGCCGCCTCGGCCTGCCCTTCATGGGCACCACCGCCGAGGGGCTGATCGACCGGGTGGAGTGCGACGTGTTCGTCGTCAAGCCCGTCGGCTTCCGGTCGCCGGTACTGCGCCGGCGGCCGCGTGTTCCCACTTGAATCCGGAGATTTTGCCCCCACCAACAGACCCGGACGCGCATGAAGGAGAGTTGATCATGGTCACCGCACAATCCGCTGCCAGGCCCCAGATCACCACCGCCAGGGCCGCCGCCCGCCGCACCGCCCCGCTGCACGAGAGGGCGCTGGCGGGCGAGGACCGCTACCGGATGATTGCCGAGGCCGCCTACTTCCGCGCCGAGAGCCGCGGCTTCGTGCCAGGCAGCGAGCTGCAGGACTGGCTGGCCGCCGAGATCGAGGTGGACGAGCTGCTGGCCGAGTCCCACCCGCGCTGACGGCGCGGCCGTCCCGCCAACGGGCTGCGGCAATTACCTACGCTCGCGGCCGCGGGAGTCGGTGACAATCTCCCGGGTGGCCCTTGCCCGGGAGTGGCGTGCATGACCAAGACCTCCACGATGAAGCCCTTCGCGCCGGGGGACATCTTCCTCGGCTGCACCTACCTCATGAACGTCCCCGGCGACGACCACGCGGGGGAGGGGCGCATCCTCCAGTACGACCGGAACATGGTGCCGAAGGGCACCCTGTATACGGAGGGCACGACCCACCTCATCGTCAACCTGCGCTTCGGCCCCGACGGGGTGCTGTGGGGCTTCGACCCCTTCGCGCACGCCGTCGTCCGGGTCGGCACCGACGGCAAGCAGCTGCCGGCCCTGGACTTCGGCGACCGGGGCTGGGGCAGCGCGTGCTTCCCCCGCGACGGCGGCGTGTTCCTCTGCGAGTACCTGAAGGGCAACCGGCCCTACACCGGCGGCGACATGCGGGTGCTGCCCGGCACTGACGTGGTGGGCTATGGGCGCATCGCCCGTTTCGACGCCGGGTTCCACAAGGTGGCGGAGTTCGCGAACGACACCGCGGAGTCGCTCACCGGGTTCCACGGGGTGACGCACTCGGTGCTGGAACCCGGCGGCGAATTCATCACCTACATCACCGACCTCGGCATGCGCGCCCTGCGCTTCGACGTGCGGAAGGGCGCGCAGATGCCGGACCTCGTGGCGTACCCCGGCGGCGACGAGTACCGTCAGAAATGGACCACGGGCGTCGCCTACCGGAAGGATGGCACGCTGCTCCTCCTGCGGGGGAGCTTCATCGACTTCATCGACCGGAATGGCGCGTCGCTACGGACGCTGCCCCTGGACGCCTACGGCTACGCGATGATCACCGCTTCGGCCGACGACCGGCACGCGTTCTGCGCCAACATCTTCACCGGCGTCATGTCGAAGGTGGACCTGGAAACCGGGAAGATCGTCGGCCAGATCGACACGGGGCTCGCCAAGCCCCAGCGAAGCCTGGCCGGCGTGGCGGAATTCAGTCCCTGAACCGGCCGGGCGTCAGTCCTTCCACTCGAAGACCTCGACCTTGTCGCCGGTCATGACGTAGTCGGTGTCCGCCATGTCGCTCGTCCAGACCTTGGTGGACATCGTGCCCGTCACCCAGTAGGGATCTGCCATGGACTTCAGGTTGAAGGGCTTCTTCAGCTTCACATAGACGATCTGGTTGGGCGGCGGCGGGGGCACGTGGATGCAGGCGCCGAAGTAGGGCACCAGCAGGAACTCGTTCAGCAGCCCGCCCGCGTCGGACTCCAGGGGCACGATGTAGCCGGGCAGTTTCACGTACTGGCCGTCGAGCTCCTTCACCGGGTTGAAGGTGTACATGGGGACGTAGGCCGGCTTCTCGTCCGTGCCGCCGACCTTGTCCCCGGACTTGCCGGGGATCCCGGCGCCGGGGAAGGCCGCCGATGGTGGCGCGGACACCGGTGGCACCATCTCGTCCCAGGTCAGCTCCCTGGGCTTGGCGGGGGCGCCGGTGGCGCTGGCAGCAGCCAGCGCGAGGCCGAGGATGAGCGTGGGCATCAGTCTTTTCATGTGCTGGATCCTATACGCGAATCGTTAGCCCGTCCGAGAGGGCGTTCCGGTAGGCGCGCCATGCCGGCAGCACGCCCATGAGCAGGGCGGCGCCGATGACCACGCCGGCAATCGTCAGGTCCCACTCGCCGGGCGGGCGAAGCGCCACGAAGATGCCGAAGCGCTCCTCGATGACCGGCGCCGCGACGGCGAGCAGCAGGTAGAGCGTGCCGAATCCCAGGGTCACCCCCGCGACCGCCAGCAACCCGGCCTCGCTGACCAGCAGGCCGAAGATGTGCCAGGGCCGCGCCCCGACCGAGCGCAGGATGGCCATCTCCCGGCGGCGCTCGTTCAGGCTGGTGAGGATCGCGGTGAGCATGCCGAGCAGGCCGCCCAGCACGACGAAGCCGCTGATCGCGAGCAGGGCGATCTCCACGACGCCGA
>CAZTGY010000437.1:0-2431 GCA_964613445.1 uncultured Chromatiaceae bacterium
CGAGTTTCCGGAGTATTACCGCTGGTACTCAGCGAAGGAGTTCACCTGGAACGGCATCACGCAGAGCAACCGCAATGGGCTGCTCTGGCGCGATTCGACGGTTGACGGCATGAAGACCGGCTTCACGGACACCGCAGGCTACTGCCTCGTATCGTCGGCATTGCGGGATGGCATGCGCCTGGTAGCCGTGGTGCTGGGCACCGACAGCCCCACCGCACGCGAGCGGGAATCGCAGACCCTCCTGAACTACGGCTATCGCTTCTACGAAACGAAGTTGCTGCTGACTGCCGGCAAGTCGCTCAGCGAGGCCCGCGTCTGGAAGGGTGAAACGGAACTGGTGGACCTCGGCGTGCGGCGCAACGTCTGGGTCACGGTGCCCCGGGGCACCGCTGACCAGCTCAAGCCAACCTACACGCTCCCCGCACAGTTGATGGCCCCGCTCGACCCCGCCACCGAGCTCGGCAGGGTACGGGTCACCCTCGGGGACAAGACGATAGCGGAGACCGGGCTCTACCCGCTCAAGCCCGTCGCCACGGGCTCGCTCTGGCAGCAGGGCCGCGACTGGGTCCTGCTCTGGTTCGAGTGACCCGGTAAAGCGATGGCCGCGCCGCTACACACCGCCTGGTTCAACGGGAGTTTCATGCCGCTGGCGGCCGTACGCGTGTCGCCACTCGACCGCGCGTTTCTCTACGGCGATGCCGTGTATGAGGTCATCCCGGTGTTCGCGGGGGAGCCTTTCCTGCTGGATGCGCACCTGGACCGCCTGGAGCGCAGCCTCGGCGAGGTGCAGATCCGCAATCCCCATGGGCGGCAGGCCTGGGAGGCGCTCGTTGCGGGCCTCGTCCAGCGGAATGGCGGCGGCAACCTGGCCGTCTACCTGCAGGTCAGCCGGGGTGCCGACGTGGGCCGCGACCATGCGTTCCCCGGCGACCACGTGCAGCCGACGGTCTTTGGCATGGCGACGCCCATCAGCGAGCCCCATCCCGACCGCCACGGCATCCGGGCGATCACGCGTCCAGACCAGCGCTGGGGCCGCTGCGACATCAAGTCGACCGCCCTGCTGGCCAACGTGCTGGCCCGCCAGGCAGCCCGGGAGGCTGGCGCCGGCGAAGCCATACTGATCCGGGACGGCCAGCTGTCCGAGGGCTCGGCCAGTTCCGTGATCATCGTGGAGGCGGGCGCCCTCGTGCGTCGCCCTGCCGGGCACGACGTGCTGCCCGGCACGACCACCGACGCGGTGTTCGCGATAGCTCGGCAGTGCGGCTTCGGCTGCCGCGACGAGCCCATCTCCGAGGATCGTCTGCGACGGGCGGACGAGGTCTGGATCACGGCGGCGACGCGCGTTGCGCCGGTGGTGGTGCTGGACGGCAGGCCGGTCGGCAGCGGCCAGCCGGGGCCGGTATGGCACAAGGTGGCGGCGGCCTTCGACGCCAGCAAGCCGGGCGGGCACGCGCCTTGAACGACGAGAGCCCCTTTGAGTTTCCCTGCAACTTTCCGTTGAAGGTGATGGGGCACAACCGGCCAACGTTCGAGCAATACGTGGTGGAGGTCGTGCGGACCCACGCCGGCTCGCACTCCCTCGGCAGCGTAACGACCCGGCCAAGCCGCAATGCCCGCTACCTGTCGGTGACCGTGACCTTCACGGCCGCCAGCCGCGCGCAGCTCGACGACATCTACCGGACGCTCAGCGTCAGCGACCAGGTGCTGTTCCTCCTCTGAACGCACGGGACACCATGCCCGCCACACCGCCAACCGTGCCACCCGCCCTGCTGCGCCGCCTTCCCGGGCTGACCGGTTACGAGGCCAGCGTGGCAGCGATGCGCGAGTTCACCGCGACGCGCGGCCCGGACACTCCGGACGAACTGTGGTTCCTGGAGCACCCCCCGGTCTACACCTTCGGGCTCAACACCAACCCGGCGCACCTGCTCTCGCCCCGGGACATTCCGGTGGTGCAGACCGACCGGGGCGGCCAGGTGACCTACCACGGGCCCGGACAGCTCGTAACCTACGTGCTCGTTGACCTGCAGCGTGCGCAACTTGGCATCCGCCAGGTCGTGTCAGCACTGGAGGATGCCGTCATTGCGCTTGCCGCCGGCCACGGCATCAGCGCCTCCGCCCGGCGCGAGGCACCCGGCGTCTACGTGGCGGGGGCGAAGCTGGCGAGCATCGGCCTGAGAGTCCGGCGCGGCTGCACCTACCACGGCCTGGCGCTGAACGTGGACCTGGACCTGGCGCCCTTTGCCGGCATCAATCCCTGCGGCTACGCGGGCCTCCCGGTGACCTCGCTCGCAGTGCTTGGCGGGCCCACGGACCTGGAACAGGTGAGCGCGGAATTCGCGGCGATCCTGCTGCCGAAGCTCAGGAGCCGCCTGTAGGAGCGCCTTCAGGCGCGACCGGGTCCGGCGGGAATCGAGTCCGCGAGTCTCCCGCC
>CAZTGY010000438.1:0-2417 GCA_964613445.1 uncultured Chromatiaceae bacterium
GGAAGGGATTCGGTTTGCTGGGACATGGACGCCTCCGAGTGAATTGATTGGAGTGAGGTGGCGTCTGTTTAGATAATGCACTCGTCGTGTCGATGCAACCGAGCTGCGGTGAGTTCTACTCCGCTGTTCTCAGCACTGCGCTGGTCTTCGCTGGTCGCCACCGCAGCACATTTGTCGTGAGCAGAATCTGCGCAAACCGGAACCGCAAACCGCGACCAACTTTTCCGGGGCACAGTCGCGGGGCTGTTCGGTTCCCCCGTCAGCCGGAAAGCGGCCGCGTGGCGGATACTTGTTTGCGCATTTCCGCCCCGCCCCTGGCCACCATTTCCCTAATCAGTCGATGGCAACCGAAGGCCACGACCGCAGTCCCGGCGAAGCTGGACCCTAGCCCTTCCGCCCCCAAAACCGCCGCCCGGCGAGGCCGGCCAGCCCCGTGGCCAAGAGCAGCACCGTGGGCGGAACGGGAACCACTGAAACGTGCACCGACGTGGCGTTGTATCTCAGCGAATCGTCGAAGTCATATTCTTCCGTGTCGATGCGCTGCCGGCTCTCGTTCCTGAAGCCGAACATGTTGGCGTAGTAGGACAGCCCGCTCCGCAGCAGCGAGAGGTCCTGTTCAAGGCCGCTGCCCGCGATGAAGTCCTGTTCGGCATCGAACACCCGCAGGCTGTGACCGGACCAGGTGCGGAACCCGCCATCGTCCTGGGTCCAGCCGTTGTTCACGTAGTAGCCCTCGGACTCGTTCTCGCACTGGGGGCAGGTCGGGTGCAGGCGATCGGTCACGAAGACGGCATCCTGGCTGGTGGCACCCTGGAGCCCGCCGAGGACCAGGTTGCTGCCGAAGTAATCGCAGGTGTCGGCCACCCCGGGATTGAGCGCGCAATTCTCGGTCCGTTCGACGCCATTGGTGTCGATCAGGAACTGGCCCGTGATCGGCGACCCGACCGAGTATCCCAGTCCCGATCCCGTGATGTGGGTGACGATGCCTTCGTAGTCCACCCGGACGATGGCGGCCTGCGCCGGCCCGCCGAGCAGCGCCGCCAGGGCGAGCGCCCCGTAAAGTCGGTTCCGCGATGAGTGCTGCATGGTCCCTGTCAATGAACCGGGTTCCCCCGTGGGCCTGTTCATCGACTATCCCCCTTCCCTGGTTGATGGATCGAGCATATCCCTGCCTGGCCCTGCGCGAGCGACGATGAGTCGCAAGATGCGAGAATGCAACACCCGGACGGGTTGTCCCGATTAAGTAAAACCGCGTCCCGGCAACGTCAACGATGTCCCGGTTGCCCCTCGTGTTGCGTAGATCTTACGGTACCCGCAGGGATCCCGACTACATCGCAGTCGCACATTTCTCCACCTGTCCGGCCACGGTCCCGCACTCGTGGCAGGGCACCTGCCGCCACTCACCCGATCAGCATCGCTTCAATCTTGTTCCCGTCCGGGTCCCGGACGAACGCCGCGTAGTAGCCAGCCATGTACTGGGGCCTCTCGCCCGGCGGCCCGTCGCATCGGCCCCCATGGGCCAGGGCCGCAGCGTGAAAGCGGCCGACGGCCGCCCGGTCCGGCGCCAGGAAGGCGACGTGCACGCCGTTCCCCGCACTCGCGGGCGCCCGGTCGAGCGGCAGGTTGATCCAGAACTCCGGAAAGCGCGTGCCGTACGCCGTGCCGAATCCCGGCTCGTCCATGACGACGCCGTAGCCCAGTGCCGCCATGACCGGATCGTAGAACCGCCGGGATCTCTTGAGGTCGGCGACGCCCACGGAGACGTGACTGATGATGCTGTCCGGCATGGCATGATTCCTCCTTCCCCGATCTCCACAGCATGCAGCAGGAAAGTTATCCGTGGCCAGCAGCCTCCTCGCGCTCCTCGACGACATCGCCACGATCCTCGACGACGTGTCGCTGCTCACGAAGGTCGCCGCGAAGAAGACCAGCGGCGTGCTGGGCGACGACCTGGCGCTGAATGCCCAGCAGGTCAGCGGCGTGGCCGCGGACCGGGAGCTGCCGGTGGTGTGGGCCGTGGCGAAGGGGTCGCTGGTCAACAAGGCGATCCTCGTGCCGGGCGCCCTGGTCGTCAGCGCGGTCGCCCCCTGGCTGGTGGCACCCCTGATGATGGTTGGCGGCGCCTTCCTCTGCTACGAGGGATTCGAGAAGCTGCTTTACGTCTTTCTCCACCGTAACGCGGATGACGAGGGCCACCGGGAAGAGCTGGCGAGGGCCCTGGCCGATCCGGCCGTGGACCTGGTGGCCCTGGAGCGGGACAAGATCAAGGGCGCCATCCGCACGGACTTCATCCTCTCGGCCGAGATCATCGTGATCTCGCTCGGCACCGTGGCCAGCGCGCCACTTCCGCAGCGCATCGGAGCATTGACCGGCATCGCGCTCCTGATGACCGTGGGCGTCTACGGCCTGGTCGCTGG
>CAZTGY010000439.1:0-2416 GCA_964613445.1 uncultured Chromatiaceae bacterium
ACCCCGTCGCGCCTGAAGGCGCTCCTACAGGGGCTTGCGGAAGCGCAGCACGACCTGGTTGGTACGCCCCTTGATGGACGGGTCGAAGGCGCTCTTCGTCCGGTCGTCCTCGGGATTCACGAGGACGTCGCTCTCCGCCTCCAGGATGAAGCCTGCCGCCGAGATCTCGCGCTTCAGGAGCTCGGGATCGATCCGGTGCAGGGTGCCGCCCGTCCCGGGCGGTGATCCGGGGACCGCGGCATGATCGGTCACGCCCAGCACCCCGCCCGGCTTCAGGCTCCGGAAGATCTCCGCCAGCAGCTTCGGGCCGTCGATGCGCGGCCAGCCCGCCCTGTCGTCGACGAAGTAGATGTCGTGGTAGACGTTGGTCATCAGCACGGCGTCGAACCGGCCCGCGGGCAGCGCCAGCTGGTTGTTCTCCGCCAGGAGCCGCTCGACGTTTGGCAGGCGGCCCGGTGCGAAGCGGACCGCCAGGTCATCCTTCGCGAAGTTGAGGTAGGGCGTGTTGTTGTGGGCGACCACCCGGCCGCTCGGCCCCACCACATAGGACAGCAGCTCCGTGTAGTAGCCGCCGCCGGACCACAGATCGAGGACGGTCATCCCCGGGGTGATCCGGAAGAAGGTGAGCACCGCCGAGCTCTGGCGCGCTTCGTCCCTGGCCTGGTCGGCCGCGGGCCGGGCGGGATTGGCCAGGGCTGCCTGCACGGCCTGCGCCGCCGGACTGGCCGGCGCCGGGCGCGGGCCCGGCCGCCGCACGGCATCCTCGGAGCGGAGGTCCGGACCTCGCTGGGTGGAGGGCTGGGCGGCGCTGCGCGCCATTGCCGCGGACCTTGCCGGATCCAGCTGCGGTCCGTTGGCGCAGCCGGCGAGTACGAGGAAGGCCGCTGCGACGGTCGTGGAACTGCGTGGCGCCATGGCTGTGCTCCGAATCAGAAGTGAAAGCTGAAACTTTCCCGGTCGAGATGCCGCTGCCAGACCACGTCGTGGGGCGGGGCCAGCCAGAGGTGCCAGGTCTGCTGCTGATGCCGGTAGGGCTCCGCAACGGCACGAAACACCGCCGGGGTGAGTACCGCCAGGCAGAAGCCCGCCGGGTAGCGTGCCGACTGATAGCGTAGCAGGCCAATCGCCGCGGCACGCGCGTGCCCGGCAAGTTCCTGGGTGGCCCGGTAATCGTTCCGGTCCGTCCACAGGCCACGGTCGGTGGCGAGCGGCGGCCGCGTGAGGTCGAGCGCCCGGGCACTCGCGCCGTGAAACTCGAACAGGGTGAGTTCCAGGGCCACCGGCCGGCTGGCCAGGCCCGCGCTGTCCCGCCAGAAGCGCAGGCGCCAGTAGCCCGCCTCCGCGCAGGCGGTCTGCCGGTCCTCGGCGCCGTAAAAGACCCCCGGGTCCTCCGGCCGGCGGAACCGGGAACCGGTCGCGAGCGGGCGATAGCGAAAGGGCGTGGCGAGGAGCCAGTGCAGCCCGGCCAGTGCCTCGGGGACCGGCGGCTTCGCCTCGTCGAGGATGGCTTCGAGCAGGGCCTGGTCGGCCAGGTTGCCGCCGACCAGTGACATGCTCGCCACCTGGTGCTGGGCCTCGACCGCGCGCCAGCCGCTGCCCTGCCAGGCGACGGCCTCAGACGCGAGCGCGGTGGGCGTCCACGTAGTCACAGGCATGCACCAGGCCCTCCACGCTCCGGAGCGCCTCGAGCGGCGCTCGCCCGCCGAAGGCCTCGTTGGCCGACCTGAGCCAGGCGCGGGCCAGCTCGTCGTCGCCGCCCACCATGGCCGACAGGGAACGGAAGAGGCGCACCAGGTGCGCGGCAAGCTCCCAGGACTTGGCACCTTCCGCCAGCTGGAACTTGCCGTTCAGCAGGCGCGAGACCGTGGGCTGGCTGACGCCGATGATGGTCGTGACTTCGGTGGACCTGAGCTTCAGGCGCCGGACGGCTTCCGCCACAGCCCGGGTCAGGACCCGGGCACGCTCCGCGTCGGGGACCCGGCCGGCGCTGCCGGCCGGCTTGAGGGGTAATTTCGGCATGTGCTCATTCTATGGAATAGAAAAAGCCATTCCAAGGCCACCAGACTAGAATAATCCGGCTTATGACAAATGACCGGGTGACGATGGCCCCCCGGTCGGGCGGAGTGCCTGGGCCTGATCGGGGTCATGCCTGGCTTCCGCGCCCCACCTTTTCCCCTACCGGGCGGGCTTCGGGAGTCGGGGCCTTGCGGCCTTTTGATGTCCTGTCTGTGCGAGTAGCAGCTCGAGAGGCGTATCGACCCGGATCAGCCGATGGGTCAGCTCCTCAATTATTCGCTGTTGCTCCGCGACCTCGCGGCCCAGGCCATCGAGCCGGTCATTCAACCGGACAACCCGCATGAGGTTCCCGACGACCTGTTCCAGCACGCTCATCGGCGGGACTTCTTCACGGCAGCCT
>CAZTGY010000440.1:0-2373 GCA_964613445.1 uncultured Chromatiaceae bacterium
TGCCGTAGGAGCGCCTTCAGGCGCGACCCGGGCCACCGAGAGACTCGCGGACTCGATCCTCGGCAGCCCGGGTCGCGCCTGAAGGCGCTCCTACGGCACGTCTTTCGGGGCCACCTTGGCGTAGTAGCTCCAGGAGGAGCCGACCGGGTGCTGGGACCAGTCCTTCGGGGGCGTCAGCAGGTCCGGGCGGTCCCGTTCCAGGCGCGCCCGGACCGGGCCGGGAATGTTGTCCAGGCCACCGGTGATCTTGTAACTGTGGGAGCTGGCGAACATCCGGCCTTCGACGCCGCTCCGGCCCATCCGCATCCAGGGGAGCCAGGGGCACTGGCGGAAGAAGCCGGCGGTCATGGTGGCCCAGGGGCGCCCCCGGTCTTCCAATTCGCTGGCCGGGACGAAGAAGGTGAAATGCTCGGACGGGTTGATCACCGGGCCGGTGGAAGCCTCCGGCCAGCCCTCGGGGGTCACCGGGTTGGCCACCTCCAGCATCCAGTCCCAGCTCAGCAGGTAGTGGCTGCCGACCCGGCGCCAGGGCAGCACGAAGGGCACCGACCGGCCGGACTCGCCCTTGTCGCCCCGGTAGCTGTTGGCGTCCTCCTTCCGGGAGGCCGCGTTGCCAATGGCGATCTCCCAGCGGTAGGCGTCGGTCACCATGCGGTCTGCCGGGTAGCTGGCCGGGATGGTCGTGGTGACCTGCTCGTTGATGTAGGGGTAGACCTTCACGGTCTTGCCGGTGAAGGGGTTCTGCCAGGTGTCGAGCAGCTCGCCGGTCTTCAGGTCCGTGTAGTAGGTGGCGTCCTTGCCCCGGTACTCCGCGTCGCCATTCGGCAGGATGCGGAACTGCAGGCTGCCGAAGCCCACGTAGCCGAAGAGGGGCATGGCGCGCCGGTTGCCGACGACGGCGAAGAACACGCCCTCGTGGCCGCCGAAGACGGGCTCATCGCCCAGGGTGCCCCAGGTCTTGGCGAAGGCATAGATGTTGTCCTGTGCCCGGGTGAGATCGAGCGTCCGGGAGTTACCCCGGGCATCACCACTGACCAGCCCCGACAACGTGCCTGCTCCCGCGACCAAGCCCAGGCCCAGCACCCCGCGCCGGGAAAAGCTGGCGACCGTCGACCGCATCGCGTCCAGGTACATGGTCCGGCTCCCGAGTGAGAAGATGCCGCGAGCCTACCGGAGGTCCCCCGATGAGTGCGCCGGAAAACCTGATCCTGTCCAATCGCTTCCGCTGTTTCGACGGCTGGCAGCATTTCTACCGGCACACGGCCCGGGCGACGGCCTGTGAGATGCGCTTCGGGCTGTACCTGCCGCCCCAGGCCGAGCACGAGCGGGTGCCGCTGGTGATCTACCTGGCGGGGCTCACCTGCAACGAGGAGACCTTTCCCATCAAGGCGGGGGCCCAGCGGGTGGCGGCCGAACTCGGGCTGGCGCTGCTGTCGCCGGACACGAGCCCGCGGGGCGTACGCCTGCCAGGCGACGACGAGGCCTACGACTTCGGCCTGGGCGCGGGCTTCTACCTGGACGCCACTGAGGCGCCCTGGTCGGCCCACTACCGGATGTACAGCTACGTGGCGGAGGAGCTGCCGGACCTGGTCACGAGCCAGTTCCCGGTGGACGGGGAGCGGGTGGGCATCATGGGTCATTCCATGGGTGGGCACGGCGCCCTGACCATCGGCCTGAATCACCCCGAACGCTTTCGCAGCCTGTCGGCGCTGGCGCCGATCGTCGCACCGACCCAATGTCCCTGGGGCCAGAAGGCCCTGCCGCGCTATCTGGGGCCGGACCCGGACACGTGGCGTCAGTACGACGCGACGGCACTGATTAGCGACCTCGGGTCAGTGTCGGGGCGGCCACCGTTGCTGATCGACCAGGGCCTTGACGATGAATTCCTCGTGACGCAGCTGAAGCCCGAACTCTTCGAGGCCGCTGCCCGCGGCGCCGGCTACCCGCTGATGCTGCGGCGTCACGCGGGTTACGGCCACGGCTACTGGTTCGTGAGCAGCATGATCGAGGACCACCTGCGCCACCACGCCGAGGGCCTCGGCCTGTAGGAGCGCCTTCAGGCGCGACCGGCACGCCCGGGAAGGCCAGGTCGCGCCGGAAGGCGCTCCGACGGTCCGGCACCTTTCGTGCAGCCCCAGCCGTCGGGCTGGCCGCCGTATTCGCGGCCCAGGCGTGTTACCTGCTTCTCCAGCATCACGATCTCCGCATAGACCGGTGCCATGTGCACGGTGAGGGTGGCCTGCCACTTGCTGGTCTTCTCGTAGCGCGCCGCACTGACGCGGATCTCGGGCCCCAGGTCGGCCTGGTTGACGAAGGCCTGGGCCTGGTCCTTCGTGTCGAAGATCAGGAAGAAGTCCATGTCCCGGGCCACGG
>CAZTGY010000441.1:0-2370 GCA_964613445.1 uncultured Chromatiaceae bacterium
ATGGAGTCCTTCACGTGGTGCGTCTGCAGGTCGAGGATGAATTCCTTCTTGGGCCACATTTCGCGGCTGGCGGCCGGTTCAGCCGCCTCCGCCTCGTTCACCAGGAAGGAGGGCCCGAAAACCTCGTTCATCGCCATGAACGACACAGCCATGCCGCCGGTCGTCCGGAGGAAGGCTCGCCGGGACATGCCAAGCCTGCTGCTGTAGTGGTCGGCAAGTTCAAAGATCCGCTGTTCCACGCGCCGCTGGTCCGCCGTCTGCGGCATGGGATCGAACTCCTCGTTGCCCACGATCTGGGTCGGTACCGGCGTGCCGCGGCCAGTCTGACGGTCCTTGTCGCTCTTGCGGATCCACATGTTGCGGTGCCTCGGTTGCCGGTCCGGATAGCGTGAGAGTCGAGACTAACCGGTTGCACCCACCCTGGGAACAGGGCGGACCTTAACCGGGAGTTTTGCTTTTCTGAACGGGGGCGAAGCCCCATAATTTCCGGAGTCCAGAAAGGAATCCAGCATGCGTCTGCAGTACACCGCCGTCGGCATCCAGAACGTGTCCCGGATGGCCGTGACCCGCGACGATTACATGAAGGACATAGAGAACCTCGCGCTCTCCATGCGCTATGCCGTGTGGAACTGCAGCCTCGACCTGCCAGTGAAGCTGATCGCGGTCTCGGAGGGCGGCATCGGCGGCTGGTGCCTCGGGGGCGGCGACGAGCACCTGCGGATATACCGGGAGGTGGTGCCGGAGATTCCCGGCAAGGAAACTCGCTTCCTCGGGGACCTCGCGAAGGAACTGGGTGTCTACATCATCGCCCAGATGGTAGCCAAGGATCCGGAGTTGATGGAAGACAGGATCTTCAACATCGCCTTCATCATCGACCCGCAGGGCGAGGTGATCCACAAGCACTACAAGACGGCGTTCTACCAGCGGGAGCCCAACGTGGCGCCCAGCGACATCTGGAACGTCTACCTGAAGAAGTACGGCAACGATCCAGTGAAGCTCTTCAAGGCCGTCTTCCCCGTGGCAAGGACGGAGATCGGCAACATCGGCACGCTGATCTGCGCCGAGGGCAGCTACCCGGAGGCGGCCCGCGGCCTCGCGCTGAACGGCGCCGAGATCATCTGGCGCACCCAGTACCCGGAGCCCTGGATGGGGAATGGCGTCGCCGAGATCCAGAACCGTGCACACGCCGTCTTCAACAACTGCTACGTGCTGTCACCGAACATCGGGGCCATCTACTTCCCGGGCGGCGTGCACCAGATGAGCTGCGGCAAGAGCCAGATCATCGATTACCGTGGCAACGTCATTTCCCAGTACCTTGGCGGCGGCGAGACGCTCGTCAGTTCCGTGCTGGACATCGACGGGCTGCGGGACTTCCGGGTCCGGGCCCAGTGGCAGAACCTGGTGAAGGACCTGCGGGTCGAGGAGTACAAGACCATCTACGACGCGGCGATGGCCAGGGGCGGCATCTACCCCAGGAACCTCTGCATGGAGGACCCGCCCCTCACCGAGGGCGACCAGCTGGAGCTGGTGAAGCATCAGGTCAACAAGATGGTGGACTGGGGCGTGTTCACGCCACCGGCAGACTGGGAGCGCTACACGGTGAGCCCCGCGGTCACCGCAAGGGTGAGCAAGGCCCAGAAGTTGTAGCGTCAGCCTTCGTTACGTCAAATCCCCAGAGCTACCGGGCGGCACAACGAACAGCCCCATGACCACCGGGAGCGCCAGGTCCATTGGGCTGACCGCCACATGGGCAAAGGTCGCGGCGCAAGCCTGGCAGGTCAACGGCAGGCTTGTGCAGGGGGTCCGCGGGCGTAGACTCCGGTTGCAGAACCAATCAAGGGAATAGAAATATTCCTGAATAAGCGTCGGGGGATTGCCCTCAGATGCGAAACACTGGCAACAGTCTTCCTGGGGGGAAACTGAAGATGACGACCCGGTTCACGAGGCTCTTCGCAGCCGCAATCAGCACTGCATCACTACTGGGCGCCTGGGGCACGGCGAGCGCCGCCCCGTACGTGCTCGTCGCCATTCATTCCCGGAGCGCGCCAAACGGCAACCACGCCGCGCAGTTCTTCAAGTCAGGCACTGCCCAGGGCTGCCCGGCGGCCGCCCCGTTCAGGCAGCCGTGCTACAACCCGGCCACTGCCTGGGTCAGCACCCAGCCCACCCTGATCTCCGACATCCAGGCCAACCCCGCCACCTGGGACTGGAACGGCACCACCATGACCCAGACGGGGGGCCTGCTGTGGCAGACCGCGTTCAATGGCTCGAACGCCAATGGCACTGCGGTGCTCTCCTTCCGGGCGGCGAGCCTGGCGGTGACGCCCACGACCTCGACCTCGACCGCCACGACCTTCAATTGCTACGAAG
>CAZTGY010000442.1:0-2359 GCA_964613445.1 uncultured Chromatiaceae bacterium
CGTGCACCTGTGGGTCGAGGGCTTCTTCGAGGTCTTCGCAACCGCGGTGGTGGCGCTCATATTCACGCGGCTTGGGCTGATCCGCGCAAGCACTGCCAATACGGCGATCGTGCTCGAGACTACGGTCTTCCTGTTCGGTGGGATCCTCGGCACGCTGCATCACCTGTACTTCACTGGCACGCCGACGGCGGTGATTGCGCTCGGTGCCGTGTTCTCGGCGCTCGAGGTCGTACCCCTGGCCCTGGTCGGGCTCGAGGGCTACCGCACCTATCTGCGGAGCCGGGCCGCACCCTGGGTGGCTGCGTACCGCTGGCCCATCCTGTGCTTCGTGGCCGTTGGCTTCTGGAACGTCGTCGGCGCGGGCCTGCTCGGCTTCACGATAAACCCGCCGGCATCGCTGTACTTCGTGCAGGGGCTCAACCTCACGGCAGCGCACGGTCATGCGGCGCTGTTCGGGGTCTACGGCATGCTCGGCATAGGGCTGCTTCTGTTCTGCCTGCGTGGCCTGTACCCCGCCACCCTGCATGCCGAGCGACTGCTCGCCCCGGCATTCTGGGGCCTGAACGCGGGACTGGCGATGATGGTGTTCCTGTCGTTGCTCCCGGCCGGTATCTACCAGGCGGTGGCCAGCATCACGGAAGGACTGTGGTATGCCCGCTCACCAGCGGTGGTGCATTCAACGGTGATGGAGTTCCTGGTCTGGATGCGCGTGCCGGGCGACGTGGTGTTCGCGATTGGCGTGCTGTTCCTCGTGGCCTATGTCATAGGCCTCCTCGGCTACCGCCGCAGGCCGGCCCTGCAGGCAGGGCTGCAGCACGTCACCAAGACCGCCTGATCCCTCGGGCATATAATGAATCGGGCGCCTGGCGGCTGGCCGGGCGCCTCCTGCTCAAGGGGGACGGGCATGCGGCTCACGCTATTCACGGATTACAGCCTGCGCGTGCTTATTTACCTGGCTGTCCGGCCGGACCGGCGCAGCACAATTGCGGAAATCGCCGCTGCCTTTGGTGTGTCAGAGAGCCATCTGATGAAGGTGGTCCACTTCCTCGGGAAGCACGGCTTTCTCGCCAACGTACGCGGCAAGGGCGGTGGCCTGATGCTGGCGCGGCCGCCGGAAGCCATCAATGTTGGCGCCGTCGTACGCCTTACCGAGGCTGACTCGCTGGCCGCCGAGTGCTTTGACAGGAAGAGCAACACCTGCGTGATCACCCCGGCCTGCCAGTTGCGCAAGGTGCTCAGCGAGGCAATCGATGCCTTCTATGCAGTCCTGGCCGGGTACACCCTCTCGGACCTGGTCAGCCAGCGCCGCAGCCTGGCGCGGTTGCTTTCCATACCGGCACGGTGAAGTGGCGACTCCTCCGGGCTGCGATCCCGATTCGCCCGTGAATCATGTTCGAAAAACCCAAGACGAGGAACGACGATGTCAAACCTGATCCTGCTTTCAGTGGCTTTGATAACGCTGGCGCTGCTCCTCTACAGCATGGCGGTGTGGCTCAACTGGCGGTCCAAGCGGCTTACTTTCGGGTATATCGCGATCTTCTGGTGCGCCGTTGCCTCCGATGCCCTGGCCACGCGCTTCATGGGCGCCCGCGTCGAGACCATCCGCTGGGACCTGCACACCATCAGCGGCTACCTCGCCCTGGCTCTTATGGCGGGCCTCACGCTGTGGGGCACCGCCGCCCTCCTCCAGAAGCGCGATGACCGGCTGGCACGCTTCCACTGGGTTGCCATGCCGATCTGGATCGTGTGGGTGGGGTCCTACATCACCGGGGTCTACCTTGGAATACAGCGCGTCAGCGGCGGCTGATTGCCGGGCAGCGGGGTGCGGAACATGGCCTTTCAACTGACATTCACATGACAGATCACGACATCGCATCACCTGACGCCAAAGCACTCCGAGCTCTCCTGGCCCAGGTGATCGACCCCGAGGTCGGCATGAACATCCTCGACCTCGGGCTCGTCTACGACGTCCGGGTCCATGCCGGGCGCGTCGAGGTCGACATAACAATGACCACGCCTTCCTGCCCCATGGGCGGCATGATCACGGATGAGGTGCGCGGTGCAGTCATGGCCGCAGTTCCTCCCTATACCGAGGTCGAGGTCAACCTGGTCTGGGAGCCGCCCTGGGATGCCTCGATGATGAGCGAGCACGCACGGGAGCATTTCGGCTGGCAATGAGCAGCGACCTGCCGCGCTCCTGGCGAGTGCCGCTTCTCGTCCTTGGCATGGTCGCACTCGTCGCCGGCACATTTTCCGGCCTCATCCGCATTGGCTGGAGCGCTCCGCGGCCAGGTGCCGCCTCGGTACTCGACCACGGGCCCTTGATGATCGGCGCATTCTTCGGCACGGTGATCAGCCT
>CAZTGY010000443.1:0-2354 GCA_964613445.1 uncultured Chromatiaceae bacterium
GTGGCACGCCAACCAACTGGCCACCGGCGACCGCGGTGAGTGTCGCCAGCAGGACACCGCCGAAGAGCCCTTCCCACGTCTTGCCGGGACTGACCTGCGGGGCCAGCCTTACACGTCCAAAGCGGCGCCCGGCGAAGTACGCGCCGATGTCGGCGGCAAACACGATGCAGAGCGCCACCATGGCGAGCGCGGGCCCGCGGCCAGGGACACTAAGGATGGCCACCAGGGCAAGCCAGGCCGGGATGAGCACCACGATGCCGGCGACTCCCGCCAATGCGGGCAGCACTGGCGTGGGATAGCGAAGAATCCAGACCAGAGCCAGAACCCACCAGAGCAGTGCGACGTACAGCACGGCTTCCAGGGGTATGACCGCTGGCACCAGCCAACCGGCGGCGGCAAGCAGCAGGGCCACGGCGCCGGAATAGGCGGCGCGCAATCGTGGCTGTTGCCAGCCCAGAAATGCGGACCACTCCCAGGCCCCGAGGACCATCACTACGGCAGCGACGAGTGCCACCAGCCAGACGGGAGCAAGAAAGAGAAGCAGGACGAGGCCGGCCAGCAGCGGAACGGCCGTGAGCACTCGTTGCGTCAGCTGGCTCATGGCACTGGGCACCGCCGGGTCAAGCGACAAGTCAGTCCGCGATCGCCTCGAGCTGATCGCCTGTCCGTCCGAAGCGCCGCTGACGTTGGCTGAACGCTTCGAGTGCCTGGGCGATCTGGTCGGCACCGAAATCAGGCCAGAGCGTATCAGTGAAGCACAGTTCGGTATAAGCCAGGTCCCAGAGCAGGAAATTGCTTACCCGCTGCTCACCGCCAGTCCGGATCAGGAGGTCCGGCGAGGGCAGGCCGGCGAGCGCACGGTGCCGGTCAATGAGGGCCTCGTCGATATCGGCGGGATCCAGATCACCCGAACGTACCTTCTGGCTGATCCGGCGCACGGCCTGCACCATGTCCCATTGGCCGCCGTATGCCACGGCCAGTACGAGGGTCATCCGGGTGTTCGCCGCGGTCCGTGCCTCGGCATCCGCCATGCGCTTCCGGAGGATCGTCGGCAGGCTTTCCCGGGCGCCGATGAAGCGCAACTGGATGCCATTCTCGTGGAGCGTGTCGACCTCGCGCTGGAGGACCTCGACGAACAGCCTCATCAGGGCATCCACCTCGCTGGGTGGACGCTTCCAGTTCTCGCTGCTGAACGCGAAGAGGGTCAGAACCTTCACGTCGGATTCGGCGCAGGCTTCGACCACTTCCCGCGCCGACTTGACGCCTGCCCGGTGGCCGGCGTGCCGGGGCTTGCCGTTGCGGGTTGCCCAGCGGCCATTGCCGTCCATGATTATCGCGACGTGGGTCGGCCGTACCGGTCGGTAGTTGTTGCTGGTGGTCATTACGCTCCCGTCCTTGGACCTGCGCCAGATAATCACTAGAACTCCATGATTTCTTTTTGTTTTTCTTCCGAGATCCTGTCGATTTCCGCCACGTACCTGTCGGTCAGATCCTGGATCTGCTGGGCGCCCTGGCGCTCCAGATCCTCGTTGATCAGCTTTTCCTTCAGGGCTTCCTTGATGTCCGTCATCGCGTCCCGCCTGACGTTGCGGACGGCAACGCGGCCCAATTCGGCCTCCTGCTTCACCAGCTTCGCCAGGTCCCGGCGCCGCTCCTCGGTCAGAACCGGCAGCGGCACGCGAATCACGGTACCCGCAGTCACAGGCGTAAAGCCCAGGTTGGCGCTCATGATGGCCTTCTCGATCACGCCAACCATGCCCTTCTCCCAGGGTGTCACCGAGAGAGTGCGGGCATCCTCGACCGCAATGTTGGCTGTCTGTGACAGGGGCACGGTGGTGCCGTAATACTCGACCATCAGATGCTCCAGCAGGCTCGGACTGGCCCGTCCCGTGCGAAGTTTACGTAACGCCTGGCCCATTGCTGTGACGCATTTGGCCATGCGCTGGTCTGCGTCCTGCCGAATTTCGTTAATCACGCTTCCTCCCCCTTTGCCGCCGCCTGTCGGCCGCCAGTCAGGCCCTACGCGGCCACGAGGGTACCGACGTCCTCGCCCCGCGCCAGCCTGAGAAACTCGCCGGCCACATTCAGGTTGAACACGCGGATGGGAACGCTGTTCTCTCGGCACATGACGACGGCCGTGGTGTCCATGACATTGAGCTTGTCGTTGATGACCCGGTCGAAGGTCAGTCGGTCGTAGCGCTTCGCGCCGGGATCCTTCTTGGGATCAGCCGTGTACACGCCATCCACCTGGGTGCCCTTGACGAGTATGTCGGCACCAACTTCGATGGCCCTGAGGGCCGCTGCAGTGTCCGTGGTGAAGAAAGGGTTGCCCGTGCCGGCTGCAAAGATCGTGA
>CAZTGY010000444.1:0-2353 GCA_964613445.1 uncultured Chromatiaceae bacterium
ACCTCGAATCTCCAGGTGGGTGCCAGGAGACCGGCGCGGGCAGGCAAATATTCACGCCCGCGAGTTACAGCAGGGGGGGGGGCTCCGGCACCAGCCATCCCGACTACGGCATTTGCCCGACGGCACTTTCATAACGGAGGACGCCCATGACCGCTCGCTCTGAACCGACCACCCCCACCGCCCGCCAGTCGCTTGTAACCGCGGTCTTCGACTCGGCCCAGGTACTTATCGCCTCGCTGCCGGTGACACCCCTGGACGTGGCTGCTGCGTACTTGGCGACAGGCTACGCCCTGATCATCGACCCGAAGGTGTGCAGCCGGCAGACGGCTCGCCAGATCCTCGTGGACTTCCTCGCCGCCTTCGATGCCGACGGCCCGGATCCGGAGTCGGCACCTCACTGACGACTACCCCACGGGTCTGTGGCGTGGCGCTATGCTTGGTCCACGGACTGGCGCTGCCCCGGGATGGGGATCGTGTTCCAGGACCACACCGAAAGGCTGACGGCCTCACGCCGGCGGCCTCAAGGGCAGAGGGACGCTTCCGCGGGACGCGGGTTGGTGTCGGCTGTGAAAAGTAGCGACCCTTTTCACCCCCACCAGGAGGCTCATCCATGCCCGCTCCAAACACCAATTCTGAAATCCTCGCCGCTATTGAGGGCGCCAGCGCCGCAACAAAAGCCCGGCTCCGCGATCTCGAAGCCCGGGTCGACCAGGCCGAGGCTCGCGCCGAAGGCATCAAGTTGTCTTCGCCCGGTGGCACCCGGTCTGCCAACGAGCGCAAGCAGCTGGAGGCGTTCGCCCGGTTCCTGAAGGAGGGCGGCAAGTCGCAGTCCGCACCGGCTGACTGGCTGGCCGCCTGCTCGACCGAGTTCCAGCAGAAGGCGATGTCCATCGGCAGCGACCCGGATGGCGGCCACGCCGTCCCCGAGGTCCTCGAGGTCGACATCAAGCGCCGGCTTGCCGAGCTCTCGCCCGTGCGCCAGTACGCCCGCGTAATCGAGGTGACCACGGCCCCCTCAAGCTACAAGGTGCCGGTCAGCCGCGGCGGCACCGCGTCGGGCTGGGTCTCGGAGTCCGGCACCCGATCCGTGACGGCGGCGCCCACGCTAGCCATGCCGAGCTTCCCCGACGGTGAGGTCTATGCGGTCCCGCAGGTGAGCACCTGGGCGCTGGACG
This sequence comes from uncultured Chromatiaceae bacterium, assembly GCA_964613445.1. Classification (GTDB taxonomy): domain Bacteria; phylum Pseudomonadota; class Gammaproteobacteria; order Steroidobacterales; genus SHZI01. The sequence continues at coordinate 1,176 of CAZTGY010000444.1, forward strand.
ACATTCTCAACCTGCAAAATTTCGTCAGCGAGGAAGTGGCCACGGAGTTCGCCAAGCAGGAGGGCACCGCCTTCCTGACCGGCAACGGCAGCAATAAGCCGAGTGGCATCCTCCGTAACGCGCCGGTCGCCACCGATGACGATGCGTCCCCGGAGCGGAGCGACTTCACCTTGGAGTTCGTGCCCCTCGCGCCAGGCGCCAGCCCGGCAGGTACGATCACCGGGGATGGCCTGATCGATCTGCAGCACGGCCTGCGCTCCGGCTACTGGAACAACGCGGTCTGGGGGATGAACCGGGCCACGCTGGGTCGGATCCGGAAGCTGAAGGCTACGGGCACCGGCGATTACCTCTGGCAGCCCCCGCTTGCCGCCGGCCAGCCGAGCACACTGCTCGGGCACCCTGTCGTGCTCTTGGACAGCATGGCGAGCGTCGTGCTCAACGCGCTCCCCGTGCTGTTCGCAGACTTCTCCCGCCTCTATACGGTACTTGAGCGCCCGACCAAGCTCCTCGTGGATCCGTATACCAGCAAGGGCCAGGTTTTGCTGTATTTCAGCAAGCGGGTTTCCGGTCATGTCGTCGATAGCTACGCCGGTAAGGTCGGGAAGTGCGTCTCGGCCTAAGAAACTGACGCGGTGGCCGATGCTTGAACACATCGGCCATCGCGTGACTGCCCGCCGAGCAATCGGCCCTGGCCTAAGTCGTGAGTCGCCAGGTCCAGCAAGTAACCGCGACAGCCGGCAGCCCGCGGACTTCCTCGTGCTGCAAAAGCGGGCGTGGCCGGCACCGCAGCGCCGTTATCCCCGGTGCATGAGAAGCTCCGCTTCGGCGGGGTCTTCTCTTCTCATCTATGGCCGTCCGCCCACAAGAGGACTAGTCCTCCAGCGAATCAATGGCCGCCACGAGGCGTGGATGTGGCTGCCGAACAGATGGTCCGAGCCGCTTCTGTTGAGTGGAGTCTGGTTACAGAAGGTCATTGACTCGAACAAAGGCTGCTTCAAAGCGATCTAGTGTTGTAGCCGATACTCCCGCCATCAGCGTTGCTGTGTTGGATGCAAAATAGCGAGCCGGCCTGTAGTGATTGAACGGCTGCCCCGATGGAAATGGGTTTGCAGCGAGGTAATTCGCTATCAAAACAGCAACTCGGTCTCCAGTCCCTAATGACGCAGTCGGGATCGGCG
>CAZTGY010000445.1:0-2339 GCA_964613445.1 uncultured Chromatiaceae bacterium
CTGCGTCAGGTCTTCGCCGGCACCGAGCAGGCGGTAGCCCTGGCCAGGAAGTACAAGCTCAAGATGGCCTGGGGCACGGACGTCCTGTTCTCTGCAGCCAATGCGACGCGCCAGGGCGCGCTTCTCGTGCAGATGCAGAAGTGGTTCACTCCGGCGGAAGTGCTGGTCATGGCCACGGGCACCAACGCCCAGCTGCTGCAGCTGTCCGGCCCGCGCAACCCTTACCCCGCCAGGCTGGGCGTGGTGGAAGAGGGAGCCATGGCCGACCTGCTGCTGGTCGACGGCAACCCGCTGGAGAACCTGAAGCTCATCGAGACCCCGGAGACGAGCTTCGTGCTCATCATGAAGGGCGGCATCATCCACAAGAACCTGCTGACGGCGAATTAGCAGGCGCGTGCATGGATGGAATATGCTCCCGACGATGAGCCGCCGTCCGTTCCTGCTGGCACTCGCCGCCCTCAGCCTGGCAGGCTGCGCCAGCCTGGCGCCCCTCGACCCCCCTCAGGTCACCATTGGTGGCGTCGAGGCGCTGCCGGGGGAGGGCCTCGAACTCCGCATGCTCGTGAAGCTCCGGGTCCAGAATCCCAATGACAGCCCGATCGACTACGACGGGGTCTTTATCAAGCTGGAGGTTCAGGGCCGCACCTTCGCCACGGGCGTGAGTGACGAGAGCGGCTCCGTGCCGCGCTTCGGCGAGGCCGTCATCAGCGTCCCGGTCACCGTGTCCGCTTTCCGCATGGCGCGCCAGATGATGGGGATGCTCGACGGCAAGCCCATCGACAAGATCCGCTATGACATGAGTGGCAAGCTCAGCGGGGCCGGCTTCAGCACGGTCCGCTTCCAGTCCCAGGGCGAGTTCGCCCTTCCCTCCGCTCCCGCCGACGTCGGCCGGCAGTAGCGAAGCCCGCTGCGGCTCAGTGCCGCTGCCGGAACCCGGTGGCGGCGATGTCCAGGAGCATGAAGGCGAGCGTCACGCCCACCATCGCCAGGAAGCCGAGGCCCAGGGCCGGCCCGAACACGGCCAGCGGGAGCATGGCCTCGGGCACCTGGTCGAGACCCGGCACCTCGGTTCCCGGCTCGCGGCCCAGCCGTCGCTTGATCGTGCTCGACAGCGCATCGCCAGCCATGGATATGGCGCCAAAGGCGGCCCCCAGCGCGAAACCGGGCCCGAGCGCCGCGGCCAGCAAGCCCGACGCCGCGGCTCCGGCCAGCAGGCCCCGCCAGGTCTTGTGGCTGCCGAAGAGGCGTTGCCCGTCCTTCAGCACCAGGCCGAAATCCAGTGGCGCGGCCCAGCGCCGGCCGAAGAGCCGGCCGGCCGCCCAGGCTGCCGTGTTGGCCGTGCAGAGGAGTAGCAGGGCCACGCCCGCTGCCGCGACGCTTTCGGGATCCAACGGCTGGCGTCCTATTGCAGCGCGGGCAGCACCCGCTCGCCGATCAGCCGGATGGCGTCGGCCGGATCATCGTGCACACGGAGCGCGATCTCGGTGAGCCCCGCCGCGGCGAAGGCCTTGAGGGTCTCGATGGCCGGCCCGATCTGGTCCAGGCCGCCGGCGAAGGAGATATTGCGGATCATCTTGGCCACCAGGGCATCGGGGACGTTCTCGATGACGGGGCTACCCCGCAGGAACGCGTTGAGGAAGTCCTTCTCGTGCGCCCGCATCAGCCTGAGCTCGTCGGGATCCAGGAACGGTGCGAAGTACTGGTCCACCAGCCAGCCGCGCAACATCAACTCGCGCCGCGCCTCCGCCATGGAGGCCGCCGCATCCTCCTTGATGTGCCAGGCCCAGAAGTTGCTGATCCGGAAATCCCGGGGGGAGCGGCCGGCGGCACGCAGGTCCTCGTGGGTGCTGGCAATGAACTCCTGCATCAGCGCGGGGACGAAGTCGCTGGTGATCAGCCCGTCGGCCAGCTCGGCTGACAGCTTGCGGCTTTGCGGGTGGTTCGAGCCGAAGTAGATCAGGGGGGGCTTGTCCGTGTACCACTTCGGCCGGTAGCCCCACACCTTGTAGATCTGGCCGTTGTAGTTCATCAGCTTGTCCGGCGACGCGCCCTTCAGGATCTCGAGGCACTCCCGCGCGCCGCGGATCATGCGCTCGCGCTTCTTCCCGATGGACTGCAATACCGCGCCGCCGCCGCCGACCATGATCATGGCCCGGCCCCTGGAGAGCTCGTTGAGGGAGAACAGCAGGTTCGCCATCTTCAGCGGATGCAGCTCCGCCGGGCTGATGGCCATCGGTCCCAGGCGGATGCGGGACGACTGGTGGGCCAGCAGCGACAGCGTGAAGAACGGGTCCCGTGACCAGCCGTAGTTGCTGGCCCAGACGCCGCGCATGCCGTAG
>CAZTGY010000446.1:0-2330 GCA_964613445.1 uncultured Chromatiaceae bacterium
GGAGGTGTCGGGATTCGTGGTGTAGAGGTAGATCTTCGACGCGCCACCCGTCGCCAGGACGATGGTCCGCGCGGCGATGGTCTCGACTCGCCCGGACGCCCTGTTCAGCGCATGGATCCCGACACACCGGTTGGGGCCCGCCATCCGCTGCTTCCCGCTCGTGATCAGGTCGATGCCGATCCGGTCATCGAGGAGCTGGATGCCGCCGTGCTCCGCCACGCGGGCTTCCAGGGCGGCGATCACGGCCTGGCCCGTGGCATCGGCCGCGTGGACGACCCGGCGCCGGGAGTGCCCGCCTTCACGGGTCAGGTGGAGCGCACCGCGGTGATTGGGGCCGGCCGCGGTGAACTCGACGCCCTGGCCCTGGAGCCAGCGGATCGCCTCGGGGGCCTGGTTGACGACGAAGTCCACCGTCGAGCGGCGGCAGAGCCCGGCGCCTGCTTCCAGCGTGTCGGCAGCGTGCCGGGCGGGGGAGTCTTCCACGTCGATCGCGGCCGCGATCCCGCCCTGGGCCCAGGCGCTCGAGCTCTCGCTGGAGGGCTTCTTGCGCAGGACCCCCACGGAGAGGCCGGCGTCTGCCAGCCGCAGGGCCACGGACAGTCCCCCGAGGCCGGCGCCGAGGACCACGACGTCGAAGGCGGCTGAAGGAGTCACTGGATTGCGGTGCGGCTGGCCCGGCCCCGTGGCCGGATCAGTCGCGGGCGGCCCCGCGACCGACGGCCAGCATGCGCTCGAGCGCCGCACGGGCGCGCCGTGCGACGTCGGCGGGCACGTCGATGGCCGGACTCATGGTCCGGAGTGACTGAAGGATCCCGGGCAGGGTGATGCGCTGCATGTGGGGGCACAGGTTGCAGGGCTGGATGAACTCGACGTCCGGGAATTCCACCGCGACGTTCCCCGCCATGGCGCACTCGGTGATCATCGCCACCTGCCGGGGGTGCACCTTGCCCACGTGATCGATCATGGCGGACGTGGACCCGACGAAGTCGGCTTCGGCGAGCACGTCCGGCGGGCATTCCGGGTGGGCCATTACATGGACGCCCGGGTGCATGCCACGGAAGTCCCGGAGCTCGGTTCCCGAGAAGCGCTCGTGGACCTCGCAGGCCCCCTCCCAGAGGATGAGCCTGACGCCGGTCTTGCTGGCCACGTACCTGCCGAGGAACTTGTCGGGGATGAAGATCACCTCGTCCACGCCCAGGGACTCGACCACCTGCACCGCGTTGGCCGAGGTGCAGCAGATGTCCGATTCGGCCTTCACGTCGGCGGAGGTATTCACGTAGGTGACGACGGGCGCACCGGGGTGCTGCCGGCGCAGTGCGCGCACGTCCGCCGCGGTGATGGACGATGCGAGGGAGCAACCGGCCCTGAGGTCCGGCAGCAGCACCGTCTTCTCCGGGCTCAGGATCTTGGCGGTCTCGGCCATGAAGTGGACGCCGCACATGACGATGGTCTCGGCCGGCGTGCGCTCGCCGAACTGGGCCAGGCCCAGGGAATCTCCGGCGAAATCTGCGACGCCGTGGAAGATCTCCGGCCGCATGTAGTTGTGGACCAGGATGATGGCCTTGCGCTCCCGCTTCAGGCGGTTGATGGCCGAGATCAGCGGGGCGTGCACGGGCCATTCCACGTCGGGGATCACGCGCCGCACCCGCTGGTACAGCTCGCGGGTCTCCCGTTCAACCTCGGGCGTGAAGGCCAGTGCTTCGGTCGGTGGGTTCATGCGGGGCACGGTTCGCGAAACAGGGGACGGGAGTATAAGGCAGCCCGGCCGCGGGCCGGCCGGCCACCGTTTCTGGGAGGCCCGTCACGCTCGATGCGGGGCAAAACAACCAGACTTTCAGTGACTTAAATCCGCTGATCGAGAGAGTTTTCAAGGGCATGGACGCCGGGGCCGAAAAGCACCAGGTGCTGGGCGACTACGCCGCGCTGTTGCGGGCCCTGCTGCCGCAGGTCCGAGGCTTCCACTGCTACGGCAACAATGGCGCCAGCATCTGGAGCGAGGAGCCGGAGCCCACGGTGGGCCTGACCCGTGAGTATCACGCCACCCTGCAGGGCCTGCTGCCGGGCAACGGCGCCAGCGCGGCGCGGGTCGAACTGGGGACGGCAGTCGCGTACCTGGTCACGTTGCGTAACGAGACGGCCGAGCCGCTGGGCGTGCTGTCGCTGCTGATGCCGGCCGAGGCAGCCACGTTCACGGCCGATGCGTGTGCCGGACTGGTGCTCCCGGCCACGCGGACGCTGGAGCGTGAACTGAGCCTCCGCATACGGTTGCTCGAGGGCTACCGCAAGCTCAGCGTGCAGGCCGCCGAGGAGCGCCTGCTGCACGAGGTCGA
>CAZTGY010000447.1:0-2323 GCA_964613445.1 uncultured Chromatiaceae bacterium
GCTTCTGACCAGAATTGGCCGGAATTAGGGACATGCCTTGATTTGGCGCTGCGGTAGCGGTCCGCTACCGCCGCGCCAAATCAAGGCATGTCCCCAATTCCGGCGGTTGATTCCCCGGCGGGCGCCGTCCAACCGGCATGAACCCGACCACGCCGGCCAGGGTCCGGTGGCAGCCTGCCCTCAGCGTCGAGGGGCTGCTCCTGGCCGCCTCCATTACCTTTGCCGCGTTTTACAACGGGGCGCTGTGGACGCTGCTGTTCGGCACGGCGGACCTGACCGTGCCACGGACGGCCGCCCTGTTCGTGGGCCTCTTCGTGGCCGTCATCGCCATCCAGTTCGCCGGCCTTGCGCTGTTGCTCACGCGACGCACGGTCAAGCCGGTGCTGGCCGTGCTGTTCGTGTGCACGGCCCTGGCCAGCTTCTTCGAGGACCGGTACGGGATCTTCCTCAACACCGAGATGCTGCGGAACGTCCTGAAGACCGACCCGGCCGAGGCGGGCGAGCTGCTCACCCTGCAACTGGCCCCCCACATGCTGCTCTACGCGGCCCTCCCTGCCGCCCTCGTGCTGTGGACCCGGGTGCGGCCGCGACCCCTGGGTCGGGCGGTCCTGGTCAGGGGTGGCGCCGTGGCCGCCGCACTGGCGCTCGCGGTGACCATGGTCGCGGTGCAATACCGGGACGTCGCCTCGCTGGTGCGCGGCCATCGGGACGCCCGGCACCTGATCACCCCGACCAACTACCTGGCATCCCTGTTCAAGATCTCGCGGGATGCGCTCGCGACGCCACCCGGCCCGCGCCAGCCAATCGCACTGGATGCGTACCGCGTGGTCACGGTCTCCGCAAACCGCAAGCCCACCCTGCTGGTCCTGGCCATCGGCGAGACCGTCCGTTCGGCCAACTTCGGTCTCAGTGGCTACGCGCGGCAGACCACGCCCGAGCTCAGCCAGCTCGACCTGCTGGTGTATCCGCGCGTCCAGGCCTGCGGCACGAGCACCGAAGTCTCCCTGCCGTGCATGTTCGCACCGGTCGGCCGCCGCGATTACGATGAGAAGCGCATCCACGGCCAGGAATCCCTGTTGCACGTCCTGCAGCGCGTGGGCATCAACGTGCTCTGGATCGACAACCAGTCCGGCTGCAAGGGCGTGTGCGAGGGGCTGCCCCAGGAACGCCTGGGCGGCGACTTCGACCCCGCCCTCTGCGACGGTGAACGATGCCTGGATGGCATCATGCTGCCTAGGCTCGCTGCGGCCGTGGAAGCCACGCAGGGCGACCTCGTCGTGGTCCTGCACCTGCTGGGCAACCACGGGCCTGCCTACTCCCGGCGCTATCCGGCGGAGTTCCGCCAGTTCCAGCCGACCTGCGACAGCGCGGAACTCACCAACTGCTCGCCGGAGCAGATCGTCAATGCCTATGACAACGCGATCCTCTACACGGACCACGTCCTCGCCGGCGTCGTCCGGTACCTGGAGGCCCAGACCGACAGGAATGCCGGCCTGATCTACGTGTCCGACCATGGCGAGTCACTGGGCGAAGCCGGGATGTACCTCCACGGGCTGCCCTACAAGATCGCCCCTGCCACGCAGAAGGAAGTACCGATGGTCACCTGGCTCTCCCCCAACCTGGAACAGGCGACCCGCATCGACCATGCCTGCCTCCAGAACGGGACGGGCGATCAGGTGACTCACGACCACCTGTTCCACTCGGTCCTCGGACTCCTCGGCGTGGAAACCACGCTGCGGGAACCCGCCCTGGACCTCTTCTCCAGCTGCCGGACGAGCGATACCTACGCCGGCATCTCCTGAAACTGCGGCAGGGCGTCCGTAATCTCGAACCAGGCCGCCTTCGAGCCGACATAGATGTGGGCGGCCGGGCGCATTCCCGGATCGGAGTCGAGGCCCCCCGCGGGAATCACTGCCGCCTGGCGCTCCAGGGACTTGCGCGGCACGTCGCTGCCGCAGGCCGTGCAGAAGGCCACGCCGAAGAAGCGGGCACCCGGCACGCGGAAGTCCCGCACCAGCTCCTCTCCCCGGGTGAAGCGGAACCGGTCCAGCGGCACGAAGATGTTGGTGGTGTGCGCGGCGCTGCGGCCCCGGCGGCAACGGGAGCAGTGGCAGTTCAGCATGCGCAGCGGCGCGCCCGAATACTCATAGGCCACCTGCCCGCACGCGCAACTGCCGGCAGTGCAACCCGCTGAGGGGGCTGGCACCTCCCGTCCGGCCTGCCGGGCCTCAGGCAGCCCGCCTGCGGGCGGGTAAGCATCGTGACAGGGCAACCCGTCGGTGATCTCGTACCAGGGCGCCTTCGAAGCCACGAACATGTGCAT
>CAZTGY010000448.1:0-2317 GCA_964613445.1 uncultured Chromatiaceae bacterium
GGCGCCTCTGGATTACGTAACATTCCCGGCGGCCGCTATCGTCGCCTACCGCCCGACTGCATGCACCACGTGGTCGTACTCGAAGAACACGACGAAGTCCGCGTAGTCCCAGCGGGTGATGGGAGGGCGGCCAACCGGGCCGGAGCGGGTGGCGGGGGCGCCGAAGCGGGCTTCGACCCGGGCCATGCTGCTGCCCCGCGCGGGGCGTTCACCGGCGGCACCGGCCGCCACGTTCTCGATCACCAGCTTGTCCGCCGCAGCGTTGCCGGCGGGCAGGAGCAGCGGGGTGGCGAGCGCGAGCGTGAGGAGGAAGGCTCGGGGGATGGCGGCCATGCTAACCTCTCCGTGGTCGTTCACCGGCGAATATAGCACTCGACCTGCCCTCAGAAAAACGACGTATCCCATGGACGTGACAAGACAAATGAGCTACCCCGCCGGTTGCCCCGGAGTGCCTGCCGGGTGAGCGGCCCGGGGCCCGTGCCGGTGGGGATCCGGTACCCGGTGCCGCTCAGCGAGGGGGTCCTGGTGCGCCGCTACCAGCGCTTCCTGGCCGATGTACGGCTGCCGGATGGCTCGGTGGTGACCGTGCATTGTCCCAATACCGGAGCCATGCTCGGCTGCCAGGCCCCCGGGTCCCGGGTCTGGCTGAGCCCGGCCAGCCGGCCCGGGCGGCGCTGCGCCTGGACCTGGGAGCTGGTCGAGGTGGCCGGCGGCACGCTGGTGGGCATCCACACGGGCCGCACGAACGGGCTCGCCGCCGCGGCGCTCTCGGCCCGCCTGCTGCCCGGCCTCCGGGAGTACGCCGAGGTCACCGCCGAAGTCCGCGTGCCTGAGGCGGGCGTGCGCTTCGACTTCCGGCTGCGCGGTGCCGGGCTGCCGGACTACTACCTGGAGGTCAAGAACGTGACGGCCGCGGTGACGGACCGTCGGGCACTCTTTCCGGACGCCGTCAGCGAGCGGGCCGCCCGCCACGCGCGGGAACTTGCCCGGCTGCGCCGGGGCGGCGCCCGGGCCGGCGTGCTGTTCTGCGCCCAGCGCGCCGACGTGGACGTGGTCGAGCCCGCCGACCGCATCGACCCCGCGTACGGCGTGGCCCTGCGGGCCGCGGCGGCCGACGGGGTCGACGTCATGGCGGTCGGGGCCCGGGCCACGCCAGCCGGCATCTTCGTGGACCGCCTGATCCCGGTGGCGCTCGCCGCATGATGCGACCGGCCACTGTCTGGATCGCCCTGCGTTACCTGGGCGCGCAACGCACGAACCAGTTCGCCTCGCTCGTCGCGCTCGCGTCCGTCATCGGCGTGGCGTTGGGTGTTGCCGCGCTCATCGTCGTGCTGTCCGTGATGAACGGCTTCGAGAACGAGCTGCGGTCGCGGCTCGTCGCCATAACCGGCCACGGCGCCGTGCTCACCGGCCCGGGTGAGCCGGCCTGGCGCGACATCCTCGCCGACGTCCAGGGCTTTCCGGGCGTGGCATCCGCCGCTCCCTACGTGGAGCTCGAAGCCATGGTCGCCGTTGGTGGCGAACTGGCCGGCGCCGTCATCGAGGGGGTCGACCCGGCGCGGAAGGCACCGATCGGCGGCCTCGAGGGCGCCCTGCGCGACGGGTCGCTCGCCGATCTCAGCGCCGGGTCCTGGCAGGCGCTGCTCGGCCGGTCCCTCGCGGCCCGCCTTGGCGTCGGCACCGGCGACAGGGTCCGCGTGCTCGTGCCCGTCCGGGACGCGGCGGGACGCGTCACGTCCAGGCTTCGCGAGCTGACCGTCGCCGGTGTCTTCGAGGTCGGAGTCCGGGATCACGATGCCGTCCGGGTCCTCGTCAACCTCTCCGATGCGGCGGCACTGGCCGGGCTCGGGGACAGCGTCACCGGCATCCGCCTGCAGACCGCCGACATCTTTGCCGCCCCGCGCATCCTGGATGACTGGGTCGCTCGCTGGACGTCTGGCGGCCGGAATGCACCGGTAACGACCGACTGGACGCGGGAAAATGCCACCTACTTCCGCGCCGTGCGCATCGAGAAGACGATGATGACGCTGCTCCTCTCGCTCATCGTGGCGGTGGCGGCCTTCAACATCGTGGCCACCCTCGTCATGGTGGTCACCGACAAGCGGCCGGGCATCGCCATCCTGCGCACCCTGGGCTTCTCGCGGGGGGCGGTCGTGGCCATGTTCGCCCTGCAGGGGGTGATGATCGGCTGGGCCGGGGTGCTCATGGGCGTCGCCGGCGGGGCGCTCCTCGCGACCAACATCAGTTCGGTGGCGCCGGCGCTCGAGCGCCTGTTCGGCTTCGAGTTCATGCCCGCCGATGTCTATTAACTGACGGC
>CAZTGY010000449.1:0-2314 GCA_964613445.1 uncultured Chromatiaceae bacterium
AACTGATTGTTGCGGGCGCCGACGTGGTGCGCTTGAATTTCTTGCACGGCGGCGCCGGCGACCGCGAGCGCCGTGTCCGCATGGTCCGCGAGGTCGCGGAGAAGCACGGCAGGTACGTCGCCGTGCTCGGCGACCTGCAGGGCCCGAAGATCCGCATCCAGAAGTTCCGCGATGGCCCCGTGCAGCTGGCGGAGGGCCAGGCCTTCGTCCTGGACTCCGCGATGGACCCCGATGGCGGGTCGCAGGAGGGCGTGGGCGTGGCCTATGCCCCGCTCAGCAAGGATGTCGTGCCGGGCGACGTGCTCCTGCTCGACGACGGCTTCATCACCCTCACGGTGGAGCGCGTGTCCGGCACCCGGATCCACTGCATCGTGACCCAGGGCGGCCGGCTGGCCGACAACAAGGGGATCAACAAGCAGGGCGGCGGCCTGTCGGCGCCCGCGTTGACGGACAAGGACCGGGAGGACGTGAAGCGGGCGGCAGCCCTCGGCGTGGACTGGCTGGCCGTGTCCTTCGTGCGCCGCGCGGAGGACCTGCACGAAGCCCGGGCCCTGCTGCGGGAGGCCGGCGGCACGGCGCGCCTCGTGGCCAAGATCGAGCGGGCCGAGGCCATCGCCAACCTGGAGAGCATCATCGACGCGACGGATGCCGTGATGGTGGCGCGGGGCGACCTGGGCGTCGAGATGGGCTATGCAGGCCTCACGGGCCTGCAGAAGAAGATCCTGAAGATGACCCGCCAGCGGCACAAGGTGGCGATCACGGCCACCCAGATGCTGGAATCGATGATCCACAGCCAGGTGCCGACCCGCGCCGAGGTGTCGGACATTGCCAACGCCGTGATGGACGGCACCGACGCCGTGATGCTGTCGGCGGAGACGGCCGTCGGCGAGTACCCCGTGCGGGCCGTCGCCACGATGGCCGAGGTCTGCATCGGCGCCGAGAGCTACTACCTGACGCTCGGCAGGCCGAAGCATCGCGACGAGGACCGGTTCGCCGGGGTGGACGAGGCCATTGCGATGGCGGTGATGTACACCGCGAACCACCTCCCGGTGAGCGCGATCATTGCCCTGACCGAATCCGGGTCCACGCCCCTGTGGATGTCCCGTATCCGCTCCGACATCCCGATCTTCGCCTTCACGCGTCACGAGACCACGCTGCGGCGGGTCGTGATGTACCGGGGTGTCTACCCGGTGCCGTTCGACATCACGCACACCGACGTGGAGCGCATCCACCAGGAGGTGTTCCAGCAATTGCTCGGGATGGGCCACGTGCAGGCGGGGGACCTCGTCATCGTCACCAAGGGCGAGCTGACGGGCGTGGCCGGCAAGACCAATTCCATGCAGATCCTGTCGGTGACCCAGGATTCCTGACCGAGGATTCCTGACCGAGGATTCCTGACCGAGCAGTGAATAGCCGGCGCCAGCCCGGCTGGCCCCGGCGGGCCGCGGCTATACTGCCCGCGGTTTTGCTTCAGGGCGGGTGACCATGCGGATGATCGCGACGATGCGGGCCGGTTTCATGGTGCTGGCGTTGCTGTCTGGCAGCGGCCAGGCGGCGGATCTCGTTCTAGTGGCCGGCGCCACCGGCGGCACGGGCCAGCAGATCGTGCGCGAGCTCAATGCAGCGGGTTACCGGGTCCGTGCCCTGGTCCGGGACCCGGCGGGCGCCCGGAAGGTCCTGGGCGACGAGGTGGAATACGCCACCGGCGATGTCCGTCAGCGGGCGACGCTCGACGCCGCCCTGCAGGGCGTCCGTTACGCCATTTCGGCCATCGGTGCCACCCGCAAGGATCCCGCCAACGGCCCCGAGTTCGTGGATTTCCAGGGCGTCCGCAACCTGGCCGACGCCGCGGCGGCCGCCAGGCTGGACCAGCTGGTCATCGTCTCCTCGGCCGGCGTGACCCGGCTTGATCACCCGCTGAACCGCATGTTCGACAACGTCCTGATCTGGAAGGGCAAGGGCGAGGATGCGGTGCGCGCCAGTGGCGTTCCCTACACCATCGTCCGGCCCGGCGGCCTCACCAACCAGCCGGGCGGCGCGAGCGGCGTCCGGCTGGAGCAGGGCGACAAGGGCACCGGTTTCATTCCCCGCGGGGACGTGGCCCGCGTGTGCGTCGCCGCCCTGAAGTCCCCGGCGGCCCGCAACCGCACCTTCGAGGCCTACAGCGCGCCGGGGTCCGGTCCCGACATGGACTGGGACGCGGCCTTTGGCCAGCTGGCCCCTGATCCCGCGCCGGCAGGGGCGCGGCCGTGAGCGACACGCGGCATCCCACGGTCCTCGGGCGCCTGCTGGGCAGGACGGCACGGATCGAGCC
>CAZTGY010000450.1:0-2304 GCA_964613445.1 uncultured Chromatiaceae bacterium
CAGCCGCGACCGGGTATTTCCCGGCAGGTGCGTCTCAACGCCAGAGGGAAATACCCGGTCGCGGCTGAAGCCGCTCCTACAGCCTCCATTCAGGCGCCGGTGCTACCATGCCGGCCTTCCCCTGGGTGGATGACGGCGGTTGGCACGCAAGTCCCGGCGCGGGTTGCGCCAGTACCTCACGCGGCGTGTGCTGACCGGGCTCGGCGTGGCAGCCGGCGCCCTTCTGGCCGTCACCGCCGGCTACGTCGCCCTCCTTGACCGGCAGATCGTCAGCCAGTTCGAAGGCCGGCGCTGGGACCTGCCCGCCCAGGTCTATGCGCGCCCCCTGGAGATCTACGCGGGCCTGCGCCTGGGCCCGGACGAGCTGCAACGCGAGCTGACGTCCCTCGGCTACGCGGCGACGAAGAAAGCCGATACCCAGGGCACCTTCATCCGGACGGGCCAGCGGCTGGCGGTCCATACCCGCCCGTTCCAGTTCTGGGACGGGACGGAGCCCGCCCGGCGGGTCAGCATCAGCTTCAGCGGCGGGACGGTAGCGGCGCTGGCGGATGCCCGCGGCAACGAGGTGCCGCTGATCCGCCTCGACCCGCCCTTCATCGGCAACATCTTCACGACCCACGGCGAGGACCGGATCGTGCTCGGCCCCGACGCCGTGCCGGCCATGCTCCTCGACGGCCTCAAGGTGGTCGAAGACCGCAATTTCGACCAGCACGGTGGCGTTTCGCCCAAGGCCATCGCGCGCGCGATGTGGGCCAACGTCCGCGCCGGCGAGATCGCGCAGGGCGGCAGCACGCTCACCCAGCAGCTGGTCCGCAGCTACTTCCTCGACAACCGCCGCACGCTCACGCGCAAGCTCCGCGAGGCCCTCATGTCGGTGCTGCTCGAGCTCCACTTCGAGAAGGCCGACATCCTCAACGCCTACGTGAACGAGATCTACCTGGGCCAGGCCGGCGAGCGCGCCATCCACGGCTTCGGGCTGGCCAGCCAGTTCTACTTCGGGCGGCCGCTCGCCGAGCTGGAGGCCCAGGACATCGCGCTGCTGATCGCGGTGGTGCGCGGCCCGTCCTACTACGACCCGCGCCGGCACCCGCAGCGCGCGACGGACCGGCGCAACCTGGTGCTCGACCTGATGGCCGAGTTCGGCGTGATCGACGCGGACGAGGCGAAGCGCGCGAAGCGCCGCGAGCTCGGGGTCAAGGGCACGGCGATCAACTTCGCCAGCTACAACCCCACGTTCATGGACCTGGTGCGGCGCGAGCTGCGGGCGGACTACAAGGAAGAAGACCTGCAGAACGCGGGCCTCCGCATCATGACCACGCTGGACCCGCGCATCCAGTCGCTGGCCGAGCGCCAGCTGGCTGAAGGTCTCCCCGGTCTGGAGCGCAGCCGCAGGAAGCGCAAGCCGGGCACCGAGCTGGACGGCGCGATCATCGTCACGGGCACCCAGACGCCGGACGTGGTGGCCATCGTCGGCGGGCGCAACGCGCGCCTCAAGGGCTTCAACCGCGCGCTCGACGCGAAGCGGCCGATCGGCTCCCTCGTGAAGCCCGTCGTCTACCTGGCCGGCTTCGAGTCCGGCCGGTACACGCCGGCGACGGTCCTCGAGGACGCGCCGCTCACCCTGAAGCTCGACACCGGCAAGACCTGGTCACCCCAGAACTACGACAAGACCTACCGGGGGCCTGTGCCGGCGGTGCGGGCGCTGGCGGAATCCCTGAACACGCCGACGGTGCGCCTCGGCATGGACGTGGGCCCGAAGCGCGTGTCGGCACTGATGAAGGGCCTGGGCCTCGAGCAGGCGCCGCGACCCCTGCCCTCGATGCTGCTCGGCTCCGTGGCCCTGGCGCCGATCGAGGTGGCCCAGATCTACAACAGCCTGGCGAACGGCGGCTTCCGCTCGCCGCTCAAGGCCGTGCGCGCGGTGCTCGACGCGGACGGCAAGCCGCTGGAACGCTACCAGCTGAAGATCAATCGCGCGGCGGACCCCGCTGCCGTCCAGCAGCTCAACGCCAGCCTGACCCAGGTCATCGCGCGGGGCACCGGGCGCGTGGCGCGCACCTGGCTGCCGCCGGAACTGGTGGTCGCCGGCAAGACCGGCACGTCGGATGACCTGCGGGACAGCTGGTTCGCCGGCTTCACCAACGATCACGTGACCGTGGTCTGGGTGGGCGCCGACGACAACTCGCCCACCGGCCTCACGGGCGCCTCCGGCGCGCTGCCCGTCTGGGCCCGGCTCGTGGCGGGCTTCGGTGACGCGGGCTACGAGCCGATGCCGGCGGAGGGCCTGCAGGATGTGCCATTCGA
>CAZTGY010000451.1:0-2304 GCA_964613445.1 uncultured Chromatiaceae bacterium
CGAAACCGCGCCTGGTCACCGATCACCCTGGGATCGGTCAGCAGCTCGCCGAGCTCCTCCGAGCGGGCAACGAGTTTCTCGAGCTTTTCGACGATGGAGGGCTGCATTCCCGCTATTATCCCTGATGTGATTCCCGACGCTAACCGCGCACCTTACCTCACGCCATTCCATTGCCGGGTCCGCTCGTCGTCAGTGGCTCTGCTCCTGGTGCTGCTTCTGGGCGTGACGGCGCCGGCGAGCGCTGCGCCAGACCCCGACGAGTTGCTGCGCGCTGCGGAGGCGGCGCTCGGGAACCGGGACCTGGCTGGAGCCGCGGCCGCCTTCGTGGCGGCGGCCGAAGCCTCCCCGGATGTCACCCTGGCGGAACGCGCCACCCAGTTCACCTTCGGCGCGGGCTTCGATGCCCTCGCCGAGCGGGCCGTCAGGCGCTGGGTGGAGCTCGCGCCGGGCAACCCGCTGCCGCGGGAGGTGCTCGGGCGGCTGAAGCTGCGCCGGCACGCCGTGGACGACGCCACGCCCGATCTGCGGGCGGCGCTCGGCTCCGCGGAGCCGAGGAGGGACGAGGTGTACCTGGCGCTCGCCGCGGACCTGGCTTCCGAGGACGACGCCGGCCTCGTCACCCGGGCCCTCGCGCGGCTCACGGCCCTCGATCCACTGGCACCCGGCCTGCAGCTCGCGCTGGGTACCGCGGCCCTGCGCTCGGGCGACTATGCCCTGGCGCTGGGCGCGGCCGGGACTGCCGCGCTGGACGATCCGGAATGGCCGGAGCCCCAGCTGCTGATGGCTCGCGCGCTGGCTGCCTCAGGCCGCGGCGAGGAGGCGCTGGCGAAGGCCGGGGCGATCCGCGCTGCTGCCCCGAATCCCCTCGTCGATCTCGAGTACGCGCGGCTGCTGGCGGAAATGGGCAAGGCAGACGAGGCGCGCGAGAAGCTCGCCGGGCTGGCGGCCGTCTTTGGCGATCGCCCGGAGATCAACCGGACGCTCGCCTTCCTCGATCTCGCGGCGGGCAACCTGGACGCAGCCGACCAGCGCTTCGATGCGCTCGATGACTCGGGTGCGGACCGTTTCGAGTCCTTCTACTACCGTGCGCAGATCGCCGCCACCCGCGGTGACCCGGAGGGCGCGCGGCGCTACCTGGGGCGCATCAGTTCCGGCCCCTACCTGGTTCCCGCCCAGCTGGGCATTGCCGAGAGCCTGGTCCGTGCCGGCGAGCCCGGCCAGGCCGTGGAGCACCTCACGGCCTTCGGGTTCGATCACCCGTCCCAGGCCTTCGAGGTGCTGGAGTACAAGGCGCAGATCCTGCAGGTGATGAAGCGCCCGGCTGAGGCGCTGGCCGTGTACGGCGAGGCCCTGCAGTACAAGCCGACGGCGATTTCGGTGTTGCTCTCCCGCGGCGGACTGCTGGAGCAGGAGGGCCGGATCCGTGAGGCCCTGGCGGACCTCGAACGGGCCGTCGAGATCGCCCCGGACGACCCGATGGCCGCGAATGCCTACGGCTACATCCTGGCGAACCGCACCCGCGAGGCGCGCAAGGCCTGGGGCTACGTCCGCCGTGCCTACGAGATCGAGCCGCAGAGCGCCGCCATCCAGGACAGCGTGGGCTGGGCCCTCTTCAAGCTTGGGCGCATCGAGGAGGCGCGCAGCCATCTCGAGGAAGCCCTGGACCAGCTGCCCGATCCCGAGATCGCGAGCCACCTCGCCGACGTGCTCTGGAAGCTGGGCGACCGCGACACGGCCACCGACCTCCTCATGTCGGCCGCGGCGGCGTTTCCGGACAGCGAGCCGGTTCGCGACACCGCCGAACGCCTGCTGGACTAGCCGATGCAGCGTCCGGGGCGCCTCGCGAGGTACCTGATGCCGGCCCTCGTGGCCGCCGGGCTGCTGGGCGGCTGCGCCGCCCCGTCGCGGATCGGCGCGGTCCCCGCCACGGATCCTGCCGCCCGGCGCGCCGTCATCGAATCGGTCGGCACCTGGGAGGCCCGTGGACGGCTTGCCCTCAACACGCCGGGCACCAGCGGCCAGGGCAATTTTGACTGGCTCCAGACCGGCGACCGGACCGTGCTCAGGGTCGCGGGCCCTTTCGGGACCGGCGCCTACGAGATCCGGTGGGAGCCCGAGCGGCTCACGGTCCTGTCCGGTCGTGGCGAAGTGGCGGCCGACTACGCCGGCCCGGATGCCGCCCGGCGTTTCCTGGAGGAACAGCTGGGCTGGTCGCTGCCGGTGGCGAATGCCCGGTACTGGCTCCTGGGCCTGGCCGGGCCCGACACGTCGGCCGTCGAGACGCTCGACGGCAGTGGCCTCCTG
>CAZTGY010000452.1:0-2300 GCA_964613445.1 uncultured Chromatiaceae bacterium
GGAATCCCGGTAAGGGTGAAAAGGTGCGGTAAGAGCGCACCGCGCGGGTGGCAACACATCGCGGCATAGGTAAACCCCACCCGGAGCAAGACCAAATAGGGAAGCAGCGTTCCGCAAGGGATGCACCGTCGCCCCGCGGGCTTCCGGGTAGGTTGCTTGAGGTCGTTGGTGACAGCGATCCCAGAGGAATGATTGCCCACGACAGAACCCGGCTTATCGGCCGACTCGCACCGGATGATTGGCGGACGGGGGTCGTCGCACTTTTGCAGTGCAATTTAATCCCCGCGGGATTGGATTATGTAACGCCTCACTACCAATTTGCCCGATTGACAGGCAAAGTCTGTTCACAGGTGCACAAACCTG
Source organism: uncultured Chromatiaceae bacterium (assembly GCA_964613445.1). GTDB lineage: Bacteria > Pseudomonadota > Gammaproteobacteria > Steroidobacterales > SHZI01. The sequence goes on from CAZTGY010000452.1 coordinate 364, forward strand.
TGCTCAACAACAACGACGTGGGACGATTTTCCGACCAAGAGATAGAAGGCACCAACCGCGCCTGCGGGAGTGCCGAAAAAAACTTAATCAAAAGGACATCGGGGGTTTCGCAATGTTGAAGACTCTTAGCATCAGGCTCGCACTCGCTGCAGCCTTGACCCTTTCCGCCTCGTCCGCGATGGCAGTGGCTCTGGATACGAGCAGCCCCAGCAACGGACTCACCGCCATTTTCAGCACGACCTTCGCCGGCGCTCTGCCCGGCTGCACGGGCTCATCGCCCAGCTACTGCGCATTCTTCGGCGGGCTGCCGAGCGCCGGGCAGCTGGCGGCGGTCAGCAGTACGCCCAACCCGACGGGCGTGACGACCAACACGCCAGCCGCGATTCTCGGTGCGGGGGCGGGGTCGTTCCTGAACCTCACGTCCGACGGCATCACGTCCACGCTGGCGGGTGGCACCGTCACCTTCGGCAACGCCTCGATCACCATCGTTCCGGCGGCGACCACGATTGGCGTGACCAATGCGGGCATGGTATTCGATGCGGCGCCCCAGGTTGCGGCGGTCAGTGGCAGCGGCACCTCCGAGTTCCTGGTCAACTTGTCACCGGCTACTGCTGTCGACTTCAGCACCCTGGCAGGCGGCGCGGTGACGAGCTGCTCGGGCCCGGCCTGTGCCGCGCTGGGTTCGCTGAGCCTGGACATGGTCCGGTACCGGCTCTTCGTCCAGTGGGATCCGACCTTCACCCAGTTCACGTCCTCCTTCATCGGCCAGACCGGCAACAACGCCATGGTGTACGCCAACCTGAACACGGTGCCCGTGCCGGCTGCCGTGTGGCTGATGGGTTCGGCCCTGGGCCTCCTGGGCCTCGCCCGCCGGAAGGTCGCGGCCTGAGCTGACGGCGACTGAATACGGCCCCGCGGTCCGCCGCGGGGCCGATTCCCAAACAGAGGATTGTGGGGAACTTCACATGTCACACACTGCAAGCAAGCGCCTCCGGGCCCTGGCTGCTGCGGCAGGCCTGTGTGCCGGCCTGGGTGCCGGCTCTGCCTCCGCGGCCATCGCGACCCGCACGTTCACCATCAGCACGGCCGACATCGTCGACCTCTACAGCGCCACGTTCGACGCGGCCCTGGCCCCTTGCGGGGTACCGGCGTCCCAGGAATGCACGTTCTTCGGCGGCGCGCCCCCGGTGGGCCGCGCCATTACGATCACGCCAACGGGCACCGGCAGCGGTACCTTCAACGTGAACTACGACACGATCACGGGCGAGATCACCCAGGTCAACAGCATGGTGATCAACCTGCCGACGCTCAGCCTGGTCATTGTCAAGCCGCCCAGCCCCCCCAATCTCGGCAACACCACGACCGTCACGGTGATCCCGGGCAACAGCGCGCCGGTTGCCAATGACATCGCGTTCGTGGAGTCGGGCACGGGAACTCTGGGCCGCGACCTGGACGGTAGTGGTTTCCAGAGCCTCCTGGGCCAGGGCACCGCTGACCCCGACCAGGCGCCCGTCATCGGCATCGCGTCGGTATTCCACCACAACGATTCACCGAACCCCGATGCGCCGGACTTCTCGGTGTTTCCCGATATCGTCGACAACTGCACCGATTCCAATCCGCCCGAGGGCGCCTGCCCCCTGATAACGCTGAACCTGCTGACGCTGGACGCGGTGCGCTATCGCCTCGAAGGGCGAATCGGCTGTTCCGCGGCCGGCAGTTCCCTGGTGCTGAAGTCCCAGACGGCCAACGGCTCCATCTACCGGGTCAACTTCACGACCACCACGGCGGACACGGATTGCGATCTGGACGGCGTGCTCAACGCTGCCGACAACTGCCCGGATGAGCCCAATGCGGGCCAGGCGGATCAGGACACAGACGGCCGTGGCAACGTGTGCGACAACTGTCGCAATTTGGCCAACAACACCGGCGCCGCGGCC
>CAZTGY010000453.1:0-2287 GCA_964613445.1 uncultured Chromatiaceae bacterium
CGCATCGCAATCCCGTACTGATTGAGCACCTGCCGGTCGATCGGCGCGTACTCTGCGGGTACCGCGTCACCGAAATGCACGACGCCCTGGTCATCGACCCAGCGGTAGACGTCTCCGGAGCTGCTGGCTGACTTCGCGGCGCGGCGCGGCTTCTTCTTCTCGGTCGCGTCGCCGCTGTCGGGCGCCAGCAGACCGAACGTGGCCACGACGAGCGCGGCCAGCGTCAGGCCCTGCCGCAGGCCTGCCCGGTGAGTCGTTCGAATGCCCCACGCCCGCATACGTGTTCCCATGATCAATCTGCGGAACCCCCAAGTCCCGCTCCCGGCGCCGATTATCCCGCCGTCATTTAACCGAAAACAGTGACCGACCTCGCACTTGGCCGGGACCCGGCCTTCAGGCCGTGACCCCGTACCGTTCCCGGTAGTCCTGGACGAGCGGCAGGAACTGGCCGTGCTGTGCGCTGCCCTCCAGGTGCTCCACCAGGTCGTCCAGCCGGATGATGCTGGCCACCGGGATGCCGTAGGTCTGCTGCACTTCCTGGATGGCCGACAACTCCCCGTTGCCGCGCTCCTGCCGGTCGAGAGCGATGACGACTCCGGCCGGTTCGCCCCCGGCCTGCCGGAGCAGGGTGATGGTTTCACGAATGGCCGTGCCGGCGGTGATCACGTCGTCCAGGATGAGGACACGGCCGGACACGGGCGCGCCCACGATGGCGCCACCCTCGCCATGTTCCTTGACCTCCTTCCGGTTGAAGCAGAAGGGCAGGTCCCGCCCGTGGTGCTCGGCCAGCGCCGCCGCCGTGAGCGCCACCAGGGGAATGCCCTTGTAGGCGGGGCCAAAGAGCATGTCGAAGGCGATCTTCGAGTCCGCCACTGCCGCGGCGTAGGTGCGGCCGAGCTTGGCGGCGGAATAGCCCGTGTTGAACAGCCCGGAATTGAAGAAGTAAGGGCTGTTGCGTCCCGACTTCAGCTTGAACTGGCCGAAGCGCAGGACGCCGACCTCCAGGGCGAGTTCGATGAATTCCTGCTTGTAGCCGCGCATGCCGCCAAACCTCCGGTGAGGCCGATATCGTACACTCAAGGCCTCCATGCGCATCGTCACGCTCAACGTCAACGGCATCCGCGCGGCTGCCCGTAAAGGCCTGTTCGACTGGCTTGCGCGGGAGCGTGCCGACGTGGTCTGCCTGCAGGAGGTGCGCGCCCAGGCCGACCAGATCGCGGCGCCACAGTTTCATCCGCACCAGTTCCACTGCTTTTACGAGCCGGCCCAGCGCAAGGGTTACAGCGGAGTCGCCCTGTTCAGCCGCCGGGAGCCGGATGAGGTCGTCCGCGGCTTCGGCTCGGCGGAGTTCGACGCCGAGGGCCGGTACCTCGAGGCGCGCTTTGGCGCCCTCAGCATCGTGTCCCTCTACGTCCCTTCGGGCTCCTCCAGCGACGACCGCCAGCAGGCCAAGTTCCGCTTCATGACGGAGTTCCGGGCCCACCTGGACCGGCTGGGCCAGGCTGCCGCCGGCGAGGGTGCCCGGCAGTACCTGCTGTGTGGCGACTGGAACATCGCCCACAAGGAAATCGACCTGAAGAACTGGCGCAGCAACCAGAAGAACTCGGGCTTCCTGCCGGAGGAACGCAGCTGGCTCGACGACGTCTTCGGGCCGCTCGGCTTCACGGACAGCTTTCGCGAAGTGAATCCCGATCCCGACCAGTACACCTGGTGGTCGAACCGGGGCCAGGCCTGGGCGAAGAACGTCGGGTGGCGCATCGATTACCAGGTCGGGACGGCCGGCCTGAAGGGCGCCGCGCGCCGCGCCGCGATCTTCAGGGACAGCCGCTTCTCCGACCACGCGCCGCTGCTCATGGATTTCGAGCTGGACGCCGGGACGGGCCGCTAGCCGATGGCCCGCACCCGCCTTAAGGACCTGGTCGCCAACCCGCGCGTGGCCGCGGCGCTGACGCTCGGCTTCGCCTCGGGCCTGCCGTTCAACCTGCCCGACAGCACCCTCCAGGCGTGGCTCGCCACGCTGAACATGGACATCAAGACCATCGGCTGGTTCACGCTGGTTGGCGCGCCCTACGCCTTCAAGTTCCTCTGGGCGCCGATCCTCGACCGCTACGCGCTGCCGGTGCTCGGCCGCCGCCGGGGCTGGATGCTGTTGCTGCAGCTGATCCTGGCCGTGCTGGCCGGCCTGCTCGGCCTGCAGGGCGAGCGTCTGGGCATCTGCGCTCCCGGCGAGGTTGTGTACGCCGTGGCTGCGATCGGCCTGTTCATCGCCTTCGTGTCCGCCACCCAG
>CAZTGY010000454.1:0-2281 GCA_964613445.1 uncultured Chromatiaceae bacterium
CGGCATCACCGCCGGGCTCCCCGTGCGGAGCGCTAGCGCCAGTTGGTCCTCGCCATCTCCACTTCATCCGAGCGCGTCCCGATGGCCGGAAAATCGGCAAGCAGGCGCATTCGGGTCATCTCGTTCGACGCGATCCAGTGCGCCAGCGTCTTGTCGCGAAGCCGGCTGGACACCGTCAGGGACTGATTGACCTGGCCAAAAGCGGCCATCAGGCCCAGGGCGACGATCACGAGGGCGACGAGCACCTCGAGGAGCGTGAAGCCGGGTTGGCGCACGGATTCAGTCATCGCCTTTTGTCAGGCTGGTCTTGCCATCGATGGCGACCGCCAGGGAGTAGCTGCGGTCCTCCTCGAGGCTGCGCAGGTGGATATCGAACGAGTCACTGAAATCACCGGACGAAAAGATGAAGAGCTGGGGCTCATACTTCTTCTCCACGTCCTTCTCGCTGCGCTCCAGGTTCACCGACCGACCCTCGATCTCAAGCTCCAGGGCGAACGCCGGGGGCAGCTCCCGGGGACCAAGCACGTCATTCCCAATCGGCTCCCACTTGTCATCCTCCGGGTTGAACGGGTCGCCGCGATCGAAGAGGGAGAACTCATAGCGCTGCGGGTAAAGTCGTAGCCCCAGTTCGCGTGACTGGAAGGACGCATCCTCCAGGGCCAGGGCGAGGAGCGTCTGCAGCCGTTCTGATTCACGGCGCAGTTCGCGATCGGTCCCGCCGGCCACGCCGACAGACAGGGTGAACATCGTTGCCATGATGCCGATGATGAAGACCACCACCAGCAACTCGAGAAGGGTGAATCCGGCCGCCCTCCCGACGGAGCCGCCCATTGGCCCGCTAGTCGAGATCCCAGTTGCCGACATCGGCATCGGGGCCATCGCCTCCGGGTTGTCCGTCTCGGCCCAGGGAGTAGATGTCGAATTCACCCTGCTTCCCGGGATTCTCGTAAACGTAGGGGCGATCCCAGGGGTCCTTCGGCATCCGGTCCAGATAGCCGCCTTCCGGCCACCTCTGGGCCGTGTCCTGGGGCGGCGTGACGAGGGCATCGAGGCCCTCCTGGCCCGTGGGATAACGGAAACGGTCAAGCCGGTAGAGCTTGAGGGCGCTCTCGATAGCGCGAATATCCTGTTTGACCTTGGCGCCCTGGGCATCATCGATGCGGCTGATCACATTCGGCGCGATGAGGGCGGCGAGGATCCCCAGGATCACCACCACCACCATGATTTCGATGAGCGTAAAGCCGCGTGCGGCCCGGAACGACAAGTTCGCGAACTTCATGAATTGACCCTGCGATTCTGCGATGATCCGCCGCAACCCGAAGCGGCAGAAGGGATTATCTGCCACCCGCCAGGCCCTGTCAGCAGTTTTCAAGCAGATTTCACCAAGTGGCCCTAAGCGCCCGACAAATAACGCTTTCTCCGCGACTGGCATCCTCATCTCTGGTCTGGGCCACCGGCTTTGCTGTGATGCTCGTCGCACTGCAGGCGCTGCCAGCCGAGTGGCACAGGGCCCTCTGGTATGACCGGGAGGCCATCGCCGCCGGGCAGTACTGGCGACTACTGACCGGGAATCTCGTGCACCTGGGCTGGATGCACCTCGCCCTCAACGTGGGCGCGTTGCTGATCGGGACCTGGGTGTTCTATCCGGCCCGCAATCCCATTGCCTGGGCCATTGCGCAGATCGTCTGCTCAGTCGTAAGCAGTCTCGGACTGTACTTCTTCAGCCCGGAACTCGGGTGGTGCGTCGGCATGTCGGGTGCACTGCATGGCCTCCTGATGATAGGCGCCATCGACTGGATCCGGCAGGGGGATCGCGTGGGCTGGCTCCTGCTCGTCATCTGGACGGGCAAGCTGGCCTGGGAGCAGTTCAACGGCGCCATGCCGTTATCGACTGAAACCGTGGGCTCTGCGGTGGTCACGGATGCCCATCTCTGGGGCGCTGTCGGCGGATTGCTGTATGTTGCGGGCGAGCAGATTTACCGGCGTCGCGTTGGCGTGTCTGTGCCGGGCTGACTGCAAGGAACCAGGCGGATGATTGCTGAAAACGAACTTCTCTCACTTGCCGGCGAGGTCGCGCTGGTCACCGGGGCCTCGCGCGGCATCGGTGCCGGCATCGCCCATGCACTCGGCCTTGCCGGTGCGACAGTGCTGGGTACGGCCACCTCCGAGGCGGGGGCTGCCGGTATCACGGCCCGCCTCAGTAAGCACGGCATGGCGGGTCGTGGACTTGTGCTGGACGCCGCGTCGGGGGAATCCGTCGCTGCTATCCAGAAGGAGATCG
>CAZTGY010000455.1:0-722 GCA_964613445.1 uncultured Chromatiaceae bacterium
AGGCGGCCTTCCCGACGAAGCCTTACCTGAACCTCGAGGAGCCAGACGTGCGGGCCATCGCCCAGGCGGACCCCCGCGGCCTGCTGGCGACGCTTCCAGACGGCGGGATCCTCGACGAGATCCAGCGTGTGCCGGAGTTGCTTTCCTATGTTCAGGGCCTCGTCGATCGCGAGCCGGCGGCGGGGCGTTTCATCGTGACCGGCAGCCAGCAGCCCCCGGTGCATGAAGCTGTCAGCCAGTCGCTGGCCGGGCGCACCGCGGTGCTGACCTTGCTGCCCCTCAGCTTCACCGAGTTGCGCTATTTCCGCAACGACTGGTCGCCGTTCGAACTCGTGGTGGCGGGCGCCTTCCCGCGGCTGCACGACCGGGGACTCGACCCGGACCGGTTCTTCAACGGCTACGTGCAGACCTACATCGAGCGCGATCTGCGGATGCTCATCCAGCTCAAGGACCTCCGGCGCTTCCAACAGTTCCTCACGCTCCTGGCGGGCCGGGTCGGGCAACTGCTCAACTACAGCAGCCTGGCCAACGACGTGGGCGTCTCGCATACCACCATCAAGGAGTGGATCAGCGTCCTGGTCGCCTCCTACGTCGTCTTCGAATTGCCGCCCTACTTCGAGAACATCAGCAAGCGTGTGGTCAAGTCGCCCAAGCTCTATTTCACCGACACCGGCCTGGTCGTCCATCTGCTGGGCATCCGTACCGCCCAGCAGGCGGAGCGC
>CAZTGY010000455.1:732-2251 GCA_964613445.1 uncultured Chromatiaceae bacterium
AGGTAGACCTCATCGTACGCAGCGGCCGGCGCCTCATCCCGATCGAGATCAAGTCCGCCGCCACGTTCTCGCCCCACTTCCATGACGGCATCGCCCACTTCCGCGCCACCGTCGGCGACCGCGCGGAGGCCGGCGCCGTCCTCTACACGGGCGACCAGCAACTCCAGTTCGCCAACGCCCAGGTGCTGAACCCGCTCCGGCACGACGGTGTAGACAAGCTGGCGCTGCCCGGCTGACGGGTTGCCGGTCGATCCACGACGCGCTCGCGCAACGGGCCTGGCCGCGCTACGGCTTCAGCTGCCCGATCCCGTACAGCACCGCGAAGATGGTGCCGAAGAGGCCGATCAGGCCCACGTTCCAGCGCGTCTGCACCAGCATCTGCTGGTACTGCCGGTCCAGCCGCTCGTTGATCGCGTTCGCGAAGGTGATCTGGTCGGCGGCATGCCGGTCGAAGCGCAGATTCATCTCGGCCGCTAGGCGGTCGAAGCGCAGGTTCACCTCGGAGGCATGCCGGTCGAAGCGCTCGTTCATTTCCGCCAGGATACGGTCGAAGCGCAGGTTCGTCTCGGCCGCCTGGCGGTCGAGAAGGGGCTCGATGCGGTCGAGCCGAACCTCGACCCGCCGCAATCCATCGCGCGTCTCTGCCCATTCCGTGTGCTGAACGTAGTCGGCCACGAGCAGGCCCTCCAGCCAGCCTTCCAGGTCCCGCGAAACCTCGTTGCCGAGTGCCTCCCGGAGCCGTTCCGGCATCTGCGTGATCATAATGCCACCTCCCGTTCATGCTGTTCAATCGTCGGGAAAATGGTACCGATCGAACGGGTGTTCGGGAAGGGACTAGGCGCCATCATTGCGCCACGAATGTGACAGTATGCCCTGTGCGCGGGTAGGATAGCGCGGCGGGCCAGAGGCGACAAGCGTCCCGAACGCAACGATTGCACCAGCACGTGCGGGCGAAGCGATCGCCGGCTTGCTACATCATCACACGGTGTCGTGACCCGGCTGACCCATCGGGAGTCGACCATGTCCTCGTCTGCTGACGACCAGCGAGCTCTCTCCCTCCGCGCGACATTCCGCTGGCCGCTGCGCCTCGCCGCCTTGCTCGTGCTCGGGCTGGCCATGTCCTGGCCCTTGTTCAGCCGCATCTGGCTGCCACCGCGCTCCCCGGCTGATAAAGCCTTGCCGGTTCGCATCCTGGGCCCGGCGACAGATGGCGCGGCCACCTTGCCCATCTCCGGGACGCTGCTCTACGTGCCGCACCGCGATCAGGAGCTGGAGCAGGTGGTGCACCGCATCGACGCGGCCACCGGCGAAAGCCGCATCGTCTTCACCCCGCCGGCCGGGGCGAACGTGGATGGCCTTGCCGTCACGCCTGCCGGCGACAAGGCCGCGGTGATCTGGACCAGCTGGGACAGGGATCGCCAGGGGAAGATCGGGACCTGGGAGCTGGTCGTGGCCGATGTGGCGGGGACGGCCTCGCCGCGCAAGATCGCCGGCGGCACGGTGACTTACGATGGCTTCG
>CAZTGY010000456.1:0-2239 GCA_964613445.1 uncultured Chromatiaceae bacterium
GCCTACGTGATCGGCTTCCTGGTCCTGCTCATGGTGCTCGGCTGGCATCCGGGTCCGAAGCGGGTGAAGGGGCAACCGGTTCCGCTCCCGCCGATCCTGCAGCCGCTGCGCTGAAGGCGATGCGCTCACGCAGGCTGGTCCTCGCGCTCGCCGCGCTGGCCGCCTTCGGCGCCGGGGAAGCCGTGGCGGCGGGCTCTGCCGCTGCCGGCCATACCTTCCTGTGGCTGGCCGTCATCATCTTCCTCGCCCGCCTGAGCTCCTTCGTCGAGAAAGCGGGCATCCCGGGCGTCCTGGGCGAACTCGTCATGGGTGTGTTCCTGGGCAACCTTTCGCTCTTCGGCATCTTCTTTTTCGACAAGGTCGGCGAGAACGCCACCCTTGCCGTCTTCGCCGAATTGGGGGTGGTCATTCTGCTGTTCCAGATCGGCCTCGAGACCACGATCGCCGACCTGGCGAAGGTGGGGGGCAGGGCCATCGCCGTTGCCGTGATCGGCGTCGTCGTGCCCTTCGTCCTCGGGACGTTCGTGGTCGGCCCGCTGCTGCTGCCGGGGCTCGCGTTCAATGCCCACCTCTTCATCGGCGCGACCCTGTGCGCCACCTCCGTCGGCATCACCGGCCGCGTGTTTCGCGACGCGAAGCGCCTCGACTCGCTGGAAGCGCGCATCGTCATGGGTGCCGCGGTGATCGACGATGTCCTGGGACTGGTGATACTCGCCGTCGTGACGGGGTTCGTGCAGAGCGGAACGGTCAGCGCGCGCGACGTGGCGATCATCGTCCTCGAGGCCTTCGCCTTCCTGGTGGGCGCCGTCGTCATCGGGCGCGCACTGGCTCCCCATCTCGCGCGCCTGCTGGTCGGGGTGAGCGACTCGGTGGCCACCAAGCTCACCCTGCTGCTCTCGGTCGGACTCGGGCTCGCCTGGCTGGCCCACGCGATCGGGCTGGCTCCGATCATCGGCGCGTTCGCGGCAGGCGTGCTCCTGGAGCCGATCTTCCTCAAGGATTTCGAGGCACCGGAGATCGTGCGCGAACTGCGCCCCCTGGTCGACCGGCTCCCGCAGGCCGATGCCGAGCGCGCCCGACGTGCCCTGGACCGCTACCGGGAACACCATCACCAGCACCTGCTCGAGCCGCTCGGGCACTTCCTCGTGCCGGTATTTTTCGTCTATACCGGGATGCAGGTGAAGCTCGCCACGCTCGCCGACCCGCGGCTGCTGGCGGTGGCAATCGCGGTCTCCGTCGCGGCCATCGCCGGCAAGGTGGTGGCGGGCCTCGCGGCCGGGCGGGTGAACCGCTGGGTAGTCGGCTGGGGCATGGTCCCCCGGGGGGAAGTGGGACTCATCTTCGCCGCCATCGGCAAGCAGGTGGGTGTGGTGGATGAGGCCCTGTTCTCGATCATCGTTGCCATGGTCATCCTGACCACCTTGGCGACCCCGCCGATCCTGGCCTGGTTGCTGGCCCGGACACCCCCCGCGGATGGCGCCGATCCAGGGCCAGCCTGACGGTTTCTATTGCCTTCCCCCGGGCGGGGAATTAGGATGCTATGTCATCTTAGACGGGCAGTCCGCCTCCGGTGGCCAGCCCGCACGACCCGAAGCTTCCGCAGGACGACCAAAACCACCAGAGGAGATTCACGAAATGACCGACACGACTCGCGTCACGCGACGCAAATTCCTGGCCGGCGCCGCTGGCGCCTCCGCCCTGGCCTTCCCGATGATCGCCAAGGGCCAGACCGGCCCGATCGCCATGCGCTGGCAGTCCACCTGGCCGTCCAAGGACATCTTCCACGAGTACGCCCTCGACTTCGCCAAGAAGGTGAACGACATGACGGGCGGCGAGCTCAAGATCGAAGTGCTGCCCGCCGGCGCGGTGGTTCCCGCCTTCGGCCTGCTCGATGCCGTGTCCAAGGGCACGCTCGACGGCGGCCACGGGGTGCTCGTGTACCACTACGGCAAGCAGAACGCCCTGGCCCTGTGGGGATCCGGCCCGGCCTTTGCGATGGACGCCAACATGCTGCTCGCCTGGCACAAGTACGGCGGCGGCAAGGAGCTGCTGAGCAAGCTCTATGCTTCCATCAACGCCAACGTCGTGTCGTACCCGTATGGCCCGATGCCGACCCAGCCCCTGGGCTGGTTCAAGAAGCCCATCACCAAGAAGGAAGACTTCAAGGGCCTCAAGTTCCGCACGGTGGGCATCTCCATCGACGTGTTCACGGGCCTGGGCGCGGCGGTGAACGCGCTGC
>CAZTGY010000457.1:0-644 GCA_964613445.1 uncultured Chromatiaceae bacterium
CAGGAACACGTTAAGGACGCCGCGGTTGTTGGCCTTCAGGGCATGGTGGGCGATGGTGATCGTCACGCCGCTGGTCAGGAGGATCGCGGTGTTGAGCGCCGGGATGCCCCAGGCGCCCATGATCTGGTATTCGCCGCCGACCTTGGCTGGTCCGCTGGAGGGCCAGGTGTTCTCGAATCCGGGCCACAGGACCGTGTTGGTGACGGTGTCGCTACCCTCGCCTCCCAGCCACGGCAGCGACAGCTGGCGCGCATAGAACAGCGCGCCGAAGAAGCAGGCAAAGAACATCACCTCGGACAGGATGAACCACATCATTCCCATCCGGAACGACTGGTCGACCTGGGAATTGTAGGTGCCTGCCTCGCTCTCGGCGATGACCTCGCCGAACCAGAGGAACATCATCACGATGAGGATCGCCGCCCCCAGCAAGGCCACGGGCGCCGTCGACGCTCCGTTCAATAGCATGGAGACCCCGACGAACAGGGTGAACAGGCCCACGGAGCCGATGAGCGGCCAGCGGGTGCCGTGGGGGACGTAGTACTTGTCCTGTGCGTGAGCCATGACGGTGTCTTCCTGGGTCGAAACTGATCAGGTTGTGGAGCCGGTGGCGGCCGTCGGCGGACGACTCGAGCGCGGCGGACGGA
>CAZTGY010000457.1:654-2230 GCA_964613445.1 uncultured Chromatiaceae bacterium
CGTCTCCGGGCGATTGACGAAGAACGTGTAGGAAAGCGTAACGCGGTCGATGAATTCGGGCAGTTCGGGGTCAATCATGAACTGCACCCCCATGTCCCTGCCCTCGCCAGCCGTGAAGTTCTGCTGGGTGAAGCAGAAGCATTGCGTCTTGATGAAATGCCTGGCTGCCTGGCCCGGCGCCACGCTGGGTACGGCCGAACCGACCAGTGCGCCGTCGGTAAGGTTGCGCGCGAAGAATGCCGTGTCGTAGAGCTGGCCTGGATGCACCTGGATGGAGCTGACTGTCGGGCGGAACTCCCAGGGCGCCTGTTCGTTGACGACGGCGACGAACTCGACGGTGACCAGCCGGTCGGACACTTCCTGGCTGGCCGAGATCGTCGCGGCCTCGGCATTCGTACGGCCGCCGATTCCGGTGATTCTGCACATCACCTCGTAGAGGGGCACCAGCAGGTAGCCGAAGGCAAACATGCTGACCGCCATCACGCCGAGGCGGAAGATCAACCGGCCATTGTCAGCGCGTGCCACGGTTCAGTTCCGGAGGCCGGTTGCCAGGATGAATCCCAGGTAGACGCACAAGGCCACGAAGCCAAGCAGCAGCGCCGTCCGGCGGGCCTGCCGCCGCTGAGCCGCCAGCAGGACCGGATCCGGCAGCGTCGGGTCGTGCCCGATGCCGGCCGGATCCCCGCTCTTGTGCACGGAACCGGTCACTTGACGACCGGCGCCTCGTCGAAGGTGTGGTACGGGGCCGGCGACGGCACCGTCCACTCCAGGCCCTCGGGTTGATCCCAGACCTCAGCGGTGGCCTTCTTGCCGCCGCGGATCGCCTTGACCACGACCCAGACCAGCATCAGCTGGGACAAGCCAAACCCGAACGCACCGATGCTGGAGACCATGTTCCAGTCCGCAAACTGGACGGCGTAGTCCGGGATCCGGCGGGGCATCCCGGCCAGGCCCAGGAAGTGCTGCGGGAAGAACAGGACGTTGACGAAGATCGCCGAGAGCCAGAAATGGATCTTGCCCAGCCGCTCGTCGTACATGTGGCCGGTCCACTTGGGCAGCCAGAAGTAGGCGCCCGCGATGGCGGCAAAGAGGGCGCCGGGGACCAGCACGTAGTGGAAGTGCGCTACGACGAAGTAGGTGTCGTGGTACTGGAAGTCGGCCGGGGCGATGGCGAGCATCAGGCCCGAGAAGCCGCCGATGGTGAACAGGAAGAGGAACGCCAGCGAGAACAGCATGGGCGTCTCGAAGGTCAGCGATCCCCGCCACATGGTGGCCGTCCAGTTGAACACCTTGACGGCCGTCGGGATGGCGATGAGCATCGTGGAGAGCATGAAGAACATCTCGCCCGCCAGCGGCATGCCCACGGTGAACATGTGGTGGGCCCAGACGATGAACGACAGGAAGCCGATGCTGGCCGTGGCGTAGACCATGGCAGCGTAGCCGAAGAGCGGCTTCCGCGAGAAGGTCGGGATGATCTGGGACACGATGCCGAAGGCCGGCAGGATGATGATGTAGACCTCGGGGTGGCCGAAGAACCAGAAGATGTGCTGGAACAGCACCGGGTCGCCGCCGCCGG
>CAZTGY010000458.1:0-2204 GCA_964613445.1 uncultured Chromatiaceae bacterium
CGCGGCTGAAGCCGCTCCTACGGCCGGCGTCTCCAGCCCCAGATGCCAGCGGCTCCGAGCAGCAGCAGGGTCGCCGGATCGATGGCCATGAAGCCGCCGTCGGCGCCGTCCGGGCTGGGCGTTCCCACGCCGCCCTCGCCCAGGCTGATGCCCGCGCCGGTCAGCTGGACGATCACCGACGGGTCGTCTGCCGCGTTGGAGGGGATGTCCAGGCTGCCGCTGTTGCTGCCGGTCGCCGATGGCGCGTAGCGGACCGCCACGATGCAGCTCGCGCCGGGCGCCAGGGTCTGGTTGGAGCAGCCGTCGGAGACCACGCTGAAGGGCGCCGCGACGGGGTTGAGGCCGGCCACCGCGCCGACCACCAGGTCCAGGCCGCCGCTGCTCGTCACGGTGATCGTCCGGTCGCGGACGGTGTCCACGGTGACGTTACCGAAGGGCACGAGCAGGTCATCGTCCGGGAGGGTGTTGTCCGTCACGGTGATCCCGGGCGTGGCCAGCGAGGTGCCGGTGCCGCTCACCGGCACGTTGACGGTCGGATCCGCCCCGTCGTCGGACGGGATGACCAGGTTGCCGCTTGCGGCACCCGCGGCGGTGGGCTCAAAGCGCACGCCGAAGGTGCAGCTGGCGAGCGGCGGCACCGCCTGGCCCGAGCAGTTGTCATTGACCAGGCTGAAGGGCGCCACGAGCCCGGTGACGGTGCCGACCAGGAGGTTCGCATTGCCGTCGTTGGTGACGGTAACCGTAGCCTCCGCGCCGTTGCCAATGAGCAGGCTGCCGAAGGGCACCGAAGCGGGGCTGACGCTGATGTTGGGCACCGGCTCGGCCGTGCCGTTGCCGGATACGGATACGAGGACCGACGGCTCGTCGGCGTCGTTGGAGGGGATGTCGAGACTGTCGGGGAAGGTGCCGACGAAGCCCGGCGTGAAGGTGATGTCGAAGGTGCAGCTGCCACCATTTGGCGCCAGCACGGCCGCCGTGCAGTTGTCATTGGCCAGGGCGAAGGGTGGCGCCAGCGGGTTGGCGAGGCCCACGGTCTGGAGCCGCAGGTTGGCCCCCCCGGAATTGGCCACGGTCACGGTCCGGCTGGCGGTGGTGAGCTCGGTCACGTCGCCGAAGGCCACGCTGGTCGCCACGTCGATCTCCGGCACCACCGAGTTCATGTTGATGGACAGGATCGAGTTGTTGCCCGTCTGCCCGATGAAGCTGGCGGTAAAGGTCTCGAAGTCCGCGTCGTAGTCGATCACCAGCCGGTAGCGGACCATGTCCAGCGTGAGGATCGGGATGATGGCGCAGAGCGGGCCGGAGCAGCTGCCGTTCGGTGCGCCGACGATCACGCTGAAGGTGCTGAAGTCCACGGCGATCGTGGGCGCCAGGTTCACCAGGAACTCCGCCCGGCCATTGGCATCCACCGCGGCCACCTGGGGGGCCGTGTTGAAGACCACGCCCGCCCCGCCGGCATTCACCACGGTGGAATTCGGGGTGCCGCCCTGGATCGTGAGCGAGATCGCCGGCACGGCAATCGTCCCGCCGGAAATCGTCAGCTGGGTCCGGGCACCGTTCAGTGAGAGATCCAGGTAGGAGCCCGAGGCAGGTACCGGCGTGATGCCGATGGGCACGGCGTTCACGGCGCCGGTGGGCGTCGGCGTGATGACGATGTTGCGGCTCGGGCCGGGCTTCCCGTTGAAGAACGAGCACCACGAGGGGTCGGATGGCGTGCAGGACGTGAGGGCGCCGTCGAAGGTCGCGCTGAAGAGGTCCGTGAAGCCGTTCGCCGGGCTGGTGGTGTCCACCGCGACGGGGGCGGACCAGGCCGGCAGTGCGACGTTGAGCAGGGCCAGGGCGGCCACGCCCCGCAGCGTTGTTCCGGTCTTCATCCAGTTTCTCCCCCGGGCCTTGGCCGGCAGGTCGCCGATGTTGGAATTGTTGTTATGCATGCGCATGGCCTACTCCCCGAAGCGGTAGCTGGCCTGGAGGGCCACGCTGCGGGAGCGCTCGACGAACCCGTACCAGGTGGGCGAACCGAACTGGCTGAAGGCGAGGGGCGTGTCGTTGGCGTAGGACACCACTTCCTCATCCGTCAGGTTGCGGCCCAGCAGCGCCACCTCCCACTTGTCGTCGATCTGCGCCAGGGCCACCCGCAGGTTCCAGATGGCGTAGGCGTCCTGCTCGATCCGGGGGTCGAGGTTCTGGGACGGGTTGTAGTC
>CAZTGY010000459.1:0-2194 GCA_964613445.1 uncultured Chromatiaceae bacterium
CAGTTGTAGAGCATCGGGCGCTTGCGATACAGGAAGGCCGCGGCGCGCCGCTGGTTCTCGTCCGGGTTGGTCCACGGGTTGAAGTGGACGTAGTTGAACAGCACGGAGTCCGTCCGGCCGAAGGCGATGGTGCCGTACTTGCAGCGGAAGGAGCCGTGGTTGATGTAGGGCGGCCGCCAGAAGTAGCCGCCGGTGGGCAGCTCGCCGAACTGCATCATCCAGGACGTGCCCCAGATGTGGTACGACTCCTCCGCGCTGTCGTGGTAGGAGATGTTGTCCTGGGCGAACCGCGGCGTCATGCAGTAGAGGAAGCTCAGCGCCTCGGTGATCGGATCATAGTGCAGCAGCTTTATCAGGCACCCAGTGGCGACTGACGGCGACACGATGATGCCGCCGCCCCAGGGACGGTCCTCGTAGCTGTTGACGGACGAGAAGGCCTCCGTCAGTGCCAGCTGGTGGTTCTTGTCGGACTCGGCGAAGCTCGGCTCGCTGTCATTGAACATGAGCAGCGCCTCGGCACCCTGGGGCACCTCAATCTGGCCCACGGCCATGCCGGCAGGCACGAAGGCGTAGTGGCCTTCGGTCCAGGTCTGCTTCCCGACCTTGATCTTGCCGTTGAGGACGAAGATCTCCATGTCGGAGTAGCTGAGGCCTGGCTTGCGCTTGAAGCCGCCGTCGAAACGCACCTTGAGGGTGCAGGCACCGGTGTCGGTGTCCAGTGACAGCACTTTGTAGGAGCTGCCCTTGAAGCCTGTGACGCCGAATTTCTTGAACGGATGGTCAAGTTCGACGTACGGCTCGATATGCGGTCGTGCCACGAATGTAACTCCTGAAAAATCCCTAAGCCTAGAAGACGACCTGGTGCCTGCCCTTGGGCTTCTTCGCAATCTCACCGGGCTTGATCACCCGCTTGGTGTCGCCCGTGACGTTGAAGCCCCTGGTCTGGATGATCTGCAGGAACTGCTCGACCCACTTCTCGCGCTGGGGAGCGAGCTCGTCCTGCTCCTTGACGATCGCCGCGTAGCGCTTCTTCTGCTCGGCGATGTTCTCCTGGAACCAGGCCTCGGTCTCCTTCGACCGGGCCGGCTTGACGTCCTGCACTCTCTTGGCCATGTAAGGTTTTCCTCGTTTGTCCCCGTAGGAGCGGCTTCAGCCGCGACCCACTTTTGTTCGCGCCTGAAGGCGCTCCTACAAGCGCTCCTACAAGCGCTCCTACCTGCTCTTGCGGTACCAGTCGTTCACTTCGTCGCCGGTCGTCATCCACACATCCTTGTGGCTCGCGATGTGGGCAAAGGCCCGCTTGAGGTGCTTGAACTTGTTGGGCTGCCCGACCCAGAACGTGTGCAGGCAGATCGGCATGCAGCGTGCGTTGTCGGCGCCCTCATCGTACAGCACATCGAACTGGTCGACGATCATGTCGCCGAAGGCCTCCGAGCTGACGCCCACGTTGGCGAAGGCCGGGATGTCGTTCAACTCCACGGTGTAGGGCACGGAAATCAGGCTGCCCTTCTTGACGTTGAACGGGAACGGGTGGTCGTCGGCGGTGTAGTCGCACAGGTACTCCACCCCCATGTCCGCGAGGATGTTCGGGGTATTGTTGGTGTGCGTCAGGAACGGGGAGAGCCAGCCCTTGGTCTTGCGCCCGATGGCCTTCTCCATGGACTTCAGCACGCTGCCGATGATCTCGCGCTCCTTCTTCTCATCGATGTTCGAGAGGAAGTTGGCAGGGGCGTTGTTGATGCCGTGGCCGATGAAGGCCCACTTGCGCTTGTTGGTCTCATCGATGATCCGCGGGTATTCGCGGATGATCTCGGCGTTGAGGCACACCGTGCCCCGCATGCCGATCTTGTCCATCAGCTCGATCATCCTCCAGAGGCCAACCCGGTTGCCGTAGTCGCGCCAGCCGTAGTTGAGCGGGTCCGGATTGAACTGCTGGGTGCCGGGGATGATGGCCGTGCCCGGGATGTTGTGGGGAAAGTGCTCGATGTTGATGTACGGGATCACCGCCACCCGGGCCCCCTTCGGCAGCTTGAACTTGGGCCGGTCGATGATCGGCACGTAGTCGTAGTGCGGGCTCTGGGTGAGCTTGCTGCGATCGGTCTTGTGTGCGTTCTTGGCCATGGAGGTTTCCCTGCGTCAGGTTGTTCTTGATTGTAGGAGCGGCTTTAGCCGCGATTCAATTTCCAGTCGTCGC
>CAZTGY010000460.1:0-2185 GCA_964613445.1 uncultured Chromatiaceae bacterium
GATGTCATGGCCGCCCAGGGCATCAGCCGGGTCGAGGAACTGGTGTCCTACGTCCCGAACTTCGCCATGTCAGAAACGGGCATTGGCACGAACCTCTATGTCCGCGGCATCGGGTCCGGCATCAACCAGGGCTTCGAGCAGTCCGTGGGCCTCTACATCGACGGCATCTACTACGGCCGCGCGCAGCTGACCCGCGCCCCCTTCATGGACATGGCCCAGGCGGAGGCGCTCCGGGGCCCGCAAGCCATCCTGCTCGGCAACAACAGCATCGCGGGCGCCCTGAACTTCACCACGGCCAAGCCGACTGACACGTTCGAGGCCCGGGTCAGCGGCCTGTACGAGCCGGACCACAACGAGCAGGAACTGAACGCCACGATCTCCGGCCCCCTCGGCGAACTGTTCGGCCTCGAGTGGGGAGCACGGTTTGCCGGCCGCTATCGCACCATGGACGGCTATATCGACAACACCCTTCTCTCCCGGGACGAACCGGACCGGGAAGAGACCAGCGCCCGCATCACCTTCGGCTTCCAGGGCGACACCGTGGACGGCACCCTGAAATTCGAGACGAACGGCTTCGACGTGAAGGGCCGGCAGATCGAGATCGTCCGGGCCGACCCCGCCGTCACCCGGGGCTCGAGCCAGACGGGCTTCAGCAACAATACCGGCAGTTCGGCCCTGTGGGGCCCGGGATACAACTACCTGGAATTCCTCGACATGTTCTTCGACGGGCCACCGCCAACGATCGGCCCGGACTTCGATCCAGCCACGGACTATGTCTTCGACAACCCCGGCCTCCGGGACGGCACCTTGAACTACGAGCGGCAGTCCAACGGTGACAAGAGCGACAACGACATCACCTCGATCGTCGGCACCGTGAACTTCGCACTGGGTGACCACACGCTGACGGCCACCCTCGGCCACCTGGAGTACGACTACTCGGAGGACTGCGACTGCGACTTCACCGGTGCGGCGCAATTCATGCTGAATTCCAAGGAGGACTACAGCCAGGACAGCATCGAGTTGCGCCTGACCTCCCCCCAGGACGGACGCCTGCGCTACGTGACGGGCCTCTATTACCAGGCCGACGAGCTGGATTTTGGCGACCAGATCTTCCTGCCCGTGGACAGCGGCGTGGTGCGGCTGGTGGGCTACGCCACCACCGGCAACCCCGAGGGGGCCTTCGACTCCCTGGGCGACACGTCGGCGTTCCGGAATTTCGAGCAGAACACCTACAACAGCTCCATCTTCGGCCAGATCGGTTATGACCTCACCGAGCGCTGGCGCGGCAGCCTCGGCCTCCGCTACAGCCACATCGAGAAGGAAGCCATCCGGATCCTCCGGCAGGGGGACCTGGAGCGGAATCCGTTCAACCTCAACGACGCCAACGACTTCGACCGCCTGTCCACCGGTGCCGTGCTGTTCGCCTCGATCTTCGACGTGTCCTTCCACCAGCTGGCGGGGGACCGCACCGAGGACAACACCGCCTGGGAACTGGTCACGGAGTTCGACCTGACCGACGACGTGCTGCTGTACGGCTCCATCAAGACCGGCTTCAAGAGCGGCGGTTTCGACGTGCGCTCCAACAGCGAACCCGCCCCGGTGGGCAGCACGGGCGCGGGCACGCTGTACCCGGCCAACCTGGAGGACCAGGTCAACTCCCTGGTGCCGCCAGGTTCCTTCGAGTTCGAGGACGAGCAGGCCACGGCATTCGAGGCGGGCTCGAAGGTGTCCCTGCTGAACGGCACGGCCGAGATCAACGTCGCCGTGTTCTACACGACCTTCGACGACCTGCAGGTCAGCATCTTCGACGGCACGCTCGGCTTCAACGTGGGCAATGCCGCCAAGGCGATCACCCAGGGCGTGGAACTGGATGGTCGCTGGGCCATCACCGACGACTGGTCCATGAACGGCTCGCTGGGCTACCTGGACTTCGAGTTCGACGACTTCAAGAACGGCCAGTGCAACCAGGGCCAGGCGCCCACGTCGCCCAACGGCTTCTGCGACTACACGGGGAAGACCAACCAGTACGTCGCGGACTTCTCGGGCAACGTGGCGGTCAACTACGAGCATCCCGTCACCGAGAACCTGCTGTTCCGGTCCACCCTGGATACCCAGTTCACGACCGACTACAACCCGTCCCAGAACCTCGACCGCGTCGCCGACCTGTGGCTGCATGGGGGCGTGA
>CAZTGY010000461.1:0-2162 GCA_964613445.1 uncultured Chromatiaceae bacterium
CTGGCCGACGTCTACGAGCAGCTTGGCTACCAGGCAGAAAGCACCAGTACACGCAATACCTTCCTGCAGGGAGCGTTCGAGCTGCGCAACGGCATGCCGGGCGGCAGCGCTCCGCGTACGTTGACGCCGGACGTCGTACGGGCAATGACGACGGAGCAGTGGCTCGACTTCCTCGGCATCAGCATGGACCCCAAGAAGTCGGCAGGCCTGGAATACAAGATCAACCTCGTGACGCCTGACAACGGCGAGCAGTATGCGATCGAGCTCGAGAATGCGACGCTGACCAATATCAAGGGCTTCCGGGAGCCAAAGCCTGACCTGACGATCACGGTGAACCGTGCCGATCTGACTCGCGTGATGATGGGATTAGCGAGCTTCGACCAACTCGGGCAGGAGGGCAAAGCGCGCTTTGACGGCGACCCCACGGTCATCGGCAAGCTGCGTGACCTCATGGTTACCTTCACGCCGGACTTCGAGATCCTGCCGGGCACGGCGCCGACCCAGCGCCAGGTACCGCCAGGACGGTCATTTGCGGTGCCTTCTTACGGCCTGACGGAGATTGACTGATCCGATGGCGATAGGGGCCTGTCGACAAGCGCCCCGGGCCGGCACCCTCCTGCTCTGCGCGTTGATGCCAGCCCTGCCAGCGCTGGCGGACGAAGCAGGCGGGACGTCGGAGACAGCCCTTGCGTTGCAGCTGTCGAACCCGGTCGCCGCGCTGATCAGCGTGCCGCTGCAGCTGAACTACGACCAGGACATCGGCCCGGCCGACAACGGTGATCGGTGGCTGCTCAACGTGCAGCCCGTCATCCCGTTCAGCCTGAACGACGAGTGGAACCTGATCTCGCGCACCATCCTGCCGGTGGTGCGGCAGTCGGACATCTTCCCGGGTGCCGGGACGCAGACGGGGACCGGCGACGTGGTACAGAGCATCTTCTTCTCACCCAAGGCGCCGACGGCCTCGGGCTGGATCTGGGGCGCCGGCCCGGTACTGCTGCTGCCGACGGGATCGGACGATCTGCTGACGACCGACAAGTGGGGCGCGGGCCCGACGGCAGTCGTGCTCAAGCAGTCGAACGGCTGGACGCGCGGCGTGCTCGCCAACCACATCTGGTCGTATGCCGGTGACGACGACCGCGCGGACGTCAACGCCACCTTCCTGCAGCCCTTCCTCACCTTCACGACGCCCACGCAGTGGACGTTCGCCGTCAATACCGAATCGAGCTACGACTGGGAGAGCGAGCAGTGGTCGATGCCGGTCAACGCCAGTGCCTCGAAGCTGCTGCGGTTCGGCACCCAGCTGGTAAGCGTGGGCGGCGGCGTGCGTTACTGGATCGACAGCCCCGATAGCGGTGCCGAGGGCGTCGGAGCCCGGATCACTGTGACGCTGCTGTTCCCCCGGTAGTTGCTCGCCAACAGGAGCGGCGCAGGCAGCTCAGGCTCGCGAGATCTCACTCTGCTCGACAATCGGTTCATGCCCCGGATTCCGGCTTAGCCTATCGCTTTCCTACCCTGGCTCGAGAGGACAACTGCCATGCAGACTCCGTTGCGATTTTCGCCGCCCCTGATGCTACTGGTAGCCGGGGCATCACTTGCGTCCGCCGCTGGCATCAGCGCCGAGGATTCGTCGGCTGGGAGCCCCGCGTCGCAGGCGCCTTCCAGCTGGCACAGTGGGTCGCTGGTGGACCAGACGGTGGTTGGCACCAATGGCGCCATCACGACGCAAGTTGCACTCGACGCCAACGAGCTGTGGGGCATTCCGGCGGAAAAGTCCGCCGAGCGGGTCGCCCCCGGACTCTACGCCCTCCGCGGCTGGGGGATTGCGAGTACGTTCGCCATCGAGGCACCGGACGGCTGGATCATCATCGATACCGGTGATTCCACCCAGGCGGCTGGCGAGATGCGCGCTGCGCTCGAGGGAGCTGTCGGCCGCAGGATAAAGGTTGCGGCCATCCTGCTCACGCACTGGCATTACGCCGACGGAACCGGCGCCTGGCTGGACGAGGGCGCCGAAATCTGGGGTCATGAGCACCTTGACCGCAATCGCAGCGTCTCTACTGGTGTCAGCGTCATGAGCGGCGTTTACCAGGCGCGCGCCATCGCTCAGTTCGGCGTGTTCCATCCGCCCCACGGACCCGACGCGTTTCCCAATGGCCTTGGCT
>CAZTGY010000462.1:0-2160 GCA_964613445.1 uncultured Chromatiaceae bacterium
AGGTGCAGGAGCTTCTGCACCTCGGCCTGGAAACCGTGGGTTTCGCGCGCAGCAACGGACATGGGTGTGGACACCTTGAAGCCGGGAACGGCCTTTATAGGGCCCCCCGCCGGAATTTCAAGAGGCACCGGGTTTGGGATCTGGGTATTTGCACGGCGGCGCCGTGCAAATACCCAGATCCCAAACCCGGTGCCTCTCTCAGTCGGAATTCCGGACCAGGTAGAGCTTCGGGCGGCTGCCGTCCGCGGTTGCCCCGGGGGGCTCGACGGGTGCGGATTCAGGAGCTGCCGGTGCCTCCCCCAACTCGGCGGGACGCAGGCGGCCTCGTACGCTGGCCAGCGCCTGGTCAATCCAGGCGCGGCGGCGCAGCGTATCCTCGTTGCGGATCAGGGGGCGGTCGCGATCGTCATCCGACATGATCGTCAGGATCTCCAGCATCCGGTCTTTGCCGGCTTCGTGGCGGCCATCCGCCAACAAGTCCAGGTCTTACTTCTCTTCAGGGGTCCAGTCCCGGCGGACCTTCTCCGCCCAGTTCCGATAACCCTTCCAGGTGTAGAGGGCCGGGTCCATCGCAACCCTGCGCTTGTCCGGCAACTGCACCCGGCTCAACCACCGGCGGTAGGCGTCCCAGCCACTTACGTCCCTGCCATCCTGAGCAACGAGATTCGGTCCGGAGCGTTCCGTGAGAGTCTGCGTGTAGCGCTGCGTCCCGTTCTTCTTGTCGTCGCGTTCTTGCGGAAAGCTGGGGGATAGCGGCTGATTTTTCTGGTCTGTCATATCAGTCTCCCCACTTCGTCAGCGTGGGGGAACTCTAGGCAGCGTTGACCTTTTGCGGAAGGAACTGGGTCACAGGCATTGGGCACCGGCAAGAGCGCCCGCAGCCGGATTCGCAGAAACTGTAATCGGAATCGACAGAATCCGCAGCGGAGCGAGACCGCCCTCGCACTTCAGACGACGACGCGATAGCAGGGCTCGTAGGCGCGCCCAGGCAGCTTCATGCGCTTCTGCTCGACGAAGGCGCGAAGCAGCGCATCGAGGCGGGCCAGGATGTCCTTGTCGCCACGTATCTCGAAGGGACCATGCTGCTCGATGGACCGAATGCCTTCTTCACGGATGTTGCCACTGACGATGCCCGAGAAAGCGCGACGCAGGTTCGCAGCGAGCTCCTGTGCCGGAAGGTCACGGCTGATCTCGAGCCGGGCCATTGACTCGTGGGTGGCAACAAAGGGTTGCTGGAAGACGCCGTCCACCCGCAGCCGCCAGTTGTAGTAGTACGCGTCGTTGTGGGCGTGGCGAAAATCCCGAACGCCGCGCACGTTGCCCAGCACCCACGTCGCCACGGCGGGGGGATCCCCGATGATGATCTGGTAGCGCTCGCGCGCCGCTGCGCCAAGCGTCGCGCCTATGAAGGCATCGACCTGCTCCAGATAGGTCCTGCTCGACTCGGGCCCGGTCAGCACCAGCGGCAGCGGGATGGCCGCGTTTTCCGGGTGCAGGAGGATGCCGAGGAGGAACAGGATCTCCTCGGCGGTCCCCACGCCGCCGGGAAATATCACGATCGCGTGGGCAATCCGGGCGAAGGCCTCGAGGCGCTTCTCCATGTCCGGCATGATCACGAGCTCATTGACGATCGGATTCGGCGATTCCGCGGCGATGATGCCGGGCTCCGTGAGCCCGATGTATCGGCCGTTCCGGATACGCTGCTTCGAGTGGCCTATGGTGGCGCCCTTCATCGGGCCCTTCATCGCGCCGGCACCGCAGCCGGTGCACACGTTCAGCTTGCGCAACCCCAGCTCGTAGCCCACCTTCTTGGTGTAGTCGTACTCCTCCCGGCTGATCGAGTGCCCGCCCCAGCAAACGACGATGTTGGGCTCGACGCCAGTCTTCAGCACACCGGCGTTGCGCAGGACGTGGAACACGGCATTGGTGATGCCATGGCTGGAGCCCAGGTCGAACTGGCCGCCCGCGACGAACTCGCTGTTTATGTAGATCACGTCGCGCAGGACGGCAAAGAGCAGCTCACGGATGCCGCGGATCATCTCGCCATCCACGAAGGCACCCGGCGGGGAGTCGCGCAGGCCCAGCTTCACGCCGCGATCCTGCTGGACGATGCTGATGTCGAAGGTACGGTGCTGCTCGAGCACCTCCCGCGTGTCGTCG
>CAZTGY010000463.1:0-2146 GCA_964613445.1 uncultured Chromatiaceae bacterium
GGAATGCCGCCGTGGCCGCCGGCGTCGATGCCACCTACGTGGAGATTGCCTACCCCGGCCCGCCTGGCGCCACCGGCGGCAACGCCCATGGCCTGCTGGGCGTCGAGCGGGCATTCATGCAGGAGACTACCAACTGGCTGCTGGCCCGGGTGCCGGCGGCGGCCAACTTCGTGAGCACGCGCCCGGCGCGGATCGGGGACAACTACCCGCCCCTCGCGGACGCGGGCAGGGACATGACGCTGGTCACTCTGGGCGGTGAGTCCCTGGCGCTGGACGGGCGGAACAGCGTGGACCTGGATGGCTCCCTGACGTACCAATGGACGCAGACCGGCGGCCGCCGGGTGGCGCTGGCCGGGGCCACCACCCCGCAACCCACCTTCACGGTACCGAAGGGCACCACCACGCTCGCGTTCACCCTCGCCGTCACGGATGACCAGGGCGCCACCGCAGCGGACACGGTCAGTGTCGAGGTGGCCAGCCTGCAGCCTGGCGGCGGTTCCAGCGTGGACGCCCTCCTCATTGCCCTGCTGGCGGCCTGCGCGCTGGCTCGCTCCGGGCCTGCCCGCAGGTTTCGGCATCGGCGCGGCGCCGTGTAAAATTTGCGCCAGCTTCCCCTCGCCCCCACCAGCAGGACCCACCCATGACCGATACCAGCAGCTTCAGCCGCCGTACCCTCGTCAAGGGCATGGGCGCGCTGCCCCTCGCCGCGGCGCTCGGCAGGTCCGGCGTGGTGCGGGCGCAGGACCGGGCAACGGTCATCGTCATCGGCGCCGGCCTGTCGGGGCTCAACGCCGCGCTGCTGCTCGAGGAACAGGGCATCGACGTGCAGGTCCTCGAGGGCCGGCAGCGCGTGGGCGGCCGCGTGCTGTCCCATCGCGACGTGGCGGGCAACCCGGAATCCGGGGGGACCTCCTTCGGCGCCGGTTATGCCCGGCTGATGGATGCCTGCAAGAAGTTCAACGTGGGCATGATCGACGTGACGCCGATCGTGCCCTTCTTCAACGAGCGGGAACTCATCCTGGACGGGCAGCTGATCCCGAAGGACCAGTGGGCCAACCACCCGCGCAATCCCTTCCCCGCCGCGTTCAGGCAGAGCACGCCCTGGTCCTACCTGAACCCGGTCATCGGCAAGAACAACCCGCTGAAGAGCGCGGACGCCTGGCTCGACCCGGCCAACGCAAAGCACGACGTGTCGCTGCACCAGTGGCTCCTGGGCCTCGGCGTCTCCGAGGAGATCATCGAGCTGTGCTGGAACACCAACCCGAATTTCGGCACCACCGCCCACGACGTGTCCGCCATGATGGTGCTGTTCGGTGCCACCTTCGCGATGATGCAGGCCCAGCTGGGTGGCAAGACCTTCGGCTACACCGCCGTCGGCGGCAACCAGTCCATCCCCGAGGCCATGGCCAAGGGCCTCAAGAAGCCCGTGCGCTTCGGCAGCAACGTCACGGGGATACGCTCGACCAGCAGCGGCACTGAGGTGCACTGCGCCGACGGCAGCGTGCACAAGGCCGACTACGTGATCTGCTCGCTGCCGATGCCCGTGCTCCGGCGGGTGCGCCTGGACCCGCTGCCCACGGGCGCCAAGGGACTCGCGATCAACACCCTCGCCTCCCAGCCCGTGAACATGCTGCACCTGGCGGTGAAGAAGCCGTACTGGGAGGACGACGGCCGCAGCCCGAACATCTTCAGCAACGGCCTGGCCGGCATGGTGGTGGCCGAGCGCAAGGGCAAGACTCCCCAGGAGATCACGAGCCTCACGATCTGGGTCCGCGGCCGCAACGCGACCTGGATGGACACGCTCGAACAGAAGGACGCGATTGCGATGATCATGGACGACTTCTACCGGGTGCGGCCGGCGGCCAAGGGCAAGGTGGAGCCGAAGGTCTACCATTCCTGGTTCCGGGACCAGTTCTCCGCCGGCGACTGGGCGGTCTGGGCGCCGGGCCAGGTGACGGCCTTCGCCAGCGAAGTCGGCAAGCCGCTGGGCCGCATCCACTTCTGCGGCGAGCACACGGCGGTCTCGAACCGCGGGATGGAGGGCGCGATGGAGTCCGGCGAGCGGGCCGCCTTCGAGGTGCTCGGCCTCGTGTAGGAGCGCCTTCAGGCGCGACCCCCCTCCCGCGAGAATCGAGTCCGCGAGTCT
>CAZTGY010000464.1:0-2142 GCA_964613445.1 uncultured Chromatiaceae bacterium
GCGCGGGACAAGATTGACCCGGACCACACCTTCCCGGGCCTGGAGTTCTCGCACAGGGGACTCTCCGTGTGGCGTGGCAAGTTCAATCGCACGAGCGGCACCTTCGAGTACGACGCCGCCGCGCGCCAGGGCACGGTCAAGGTCACCGTCGAGACCGACAGCATCGACTTCGGGCTCGATTCCATGCACGAGTACGCCATCAAGCCGGACTGGCTCGACGTGGCGAAGCACCCCACGATGACCTACGCCGGCACGCTGCAGTTCGAGGGCGACAGGGCCGTGGCGGTGGACGGCCAGCTCACGCTCCGCGGCGTCACGCGGCCCCTCAGGCTCGCGGTCAATGCGTTTTCCTGCATCGACCACCCCTTCTTCAGGAAGGAGGTGTGCGGCGCCGACGCCTCGGGCGTGCTCAACCGGGTGGACTTCGGCATGACCCAGTTCGCCGAGGGCGAGGCCGGGAAGGTCCGGCTGCTGATCCAGGTGGAAGCGATCCGGGAGGACTGAGGATGTTGCGCAAGATCACGGGCGTGCTGCTGCTGGCCGTGGCGCTGGTGCTCGGCTGGGCGGCCACGCAGCCCGATACCTTCCGCATCGAGCGGACGATCACCATCGACGCACCGCCGGAGCGGATCTTCCCGCTCGTCAACGACTTCCGGGGCTGGGCCCTCTGGTCGCCCTGGGAGAACAGGGACCCCGGAATGCAGCGCACGCACAGCGGGGCCGACTCGGGCGTGGGCGCCGTCTACGAGTGGTCCGGGAACGGCGAGGTCGGCTCGGGCCGGATGGAGATCATCCAGTCGGTGCCCGACTCCCGGGTCGCGATCGACCTGCACTTCCTGACCCCCATCGAGGCGCGCAACACGACGGAGTTCCTGCTCGAGCCCCGGGGTGGCAGCACGGGCGTCACCTGGGCCATGTTCGGGCCGTCGCCCTTCATCTCGAAGCTGATGGGCCTCTTCATGAGCATGGACGACCTGGTCGGCGGCGACTTCGAGGCCGGCCTCGCCTCGCTGAAGGAGCTGGCCGAGCGGGGCGGCTGACGCCGCCATGGGCGCGATTCGCATCCACCGCGCGGGCCCGGAGCACGCCGCGGACGTGCAGCGCCTGCTCGGCGCGCAGCTGGCGGAGCACGACATCGCCATCGGGGCCGGCACGCTGGCGAAGGCCATCGATGGCGTCATCGACGTGCCGAAGCGCGGCTTCTTCCTGGTCGCACTGAAGGATGGCGCCTGCATCGGCGTGGCCTACGTGTCCTTCATCTGGGCCCTCGAGCACGGCGGGCACGCCGGCTGGCTCGAGGAGCTCTACGTGGCGCCGGATCACCGGGAGGATGGCGTGGGCACCCGGTTGCTAGAGGCGGCGATTGCCGCGGCGACGGCCGCCGGCTGCGCGGCGCTCGACCTGGAGATCGACAGCGCCCACGAACGGGTCCGGTCCCTGTACCGGCGGCACGGGTTCATGGCCCTGCCCCGCAGCCGGGTCGTGAAGAAGCTCGGACCGGGT
Source organism: uncultured Chromatiaceae bacterium (assembly GCA_964613445.1). Lineage (GTDB taxonomy): Bacteria > Pseudomonadota > Gammaproteobacteria > Steroidobacterales > SHZI01. The sequence continues at coordinate 1,504 of CAZTGY010000464.1, forward strand.
TGACGGGATGGCCATGCTGATCCGGCCCGCCACGCTGGACGACATTCCGGCCATGCACGGGGTCAGGCTCGCGGTTCGCGAGAATGCGCTGCGCGATCCCTCCCGGGTGCGGCACGCCGACTACGCGGCCTTGCTCTCGGGGTCCGGGCGGGGCTGGGTGGCGCTCGCCGGCGAGCGGCTGGTCGGCTTCGGGATCGCCGACGCGGCGAACCGGAACGTCTGGGCGCTGTTCGTCGACCCCGGCTTCGAGGGCCAGGGCATCGGCCGCCAGCTGCACGACGAGCTGCTCGACTGGCTGTTCGGCCTGAGCGGCGAGCCGGCCTGGCTCACGACCGAGCCGGGCAGCCGGGCCGAACGGTTCTACCGGGTCGCGGGCTGGCAGGATGCCGGGGTGGCGCCCGGGGGCGACCTGCGCCTTCAGTTCCACGCGTTTGACGATGAAGCGTGAACCGGCCCCCGTCCCGAACGTGATGGCGTCGAGGTTTTCACCCCAGGTTCCGTTGACAATCCGGGGGTTACGGCCTAGCGTTGATCCTTCGACTTACCAGCGAGGACTGCCCATGAACACCCTGTTGCCCCGTAAGACGCTGGCCGCCATCCTGGCCGCGGCCCTGATTGCGGCCTCGCCTGTCGCCTCGG
>CAZTGY010000465.1:0-2139 GCA_964613445.1 uncultured Chromatiaceae bacterium
GTGGAGATGAGGCGCGGTGGCAAGGCCCGTGGCACCGACGTAGCCGATGACATCACCCTGCTTCACCCGACTCCCGTAGCTGCGCCCGCCAAAGCGGGAGAGATGGCCGTACAGGGTGGTCACGTTGCTGGCGTGCTGCAGGATGATGGTGTTGCCATAGCCGCCCTTCCAGCCGCGGAAAATGATCTTGCCGTCGCCCGATGCCTTGACTGGCGTGCCCTTGGGTGCTGAATAGTCCACTCCCTGGTGGGCGCGGATCGTGTTCAGGATGGGGTGCCGCCGTCGCGGATTGAAGCCGGAGCTGATGCGCGTGAATGAGAGCGGGGCCCGCACGAACGCCTTGCGCATCGGCTGGCCGTCATGGGTGTAGTACGAGGCGCGGCCGTCGCCGTCGTCGTAGCGGATGGCCGTGTACCGGGCGCCGCGATTCACGAATTCTGCGGCCAGGACCTCGCCTTCGCCGAGCCGGCTGCCGTCGCGCCACAGTTCCTCATACACCAGGGCGAATTCGTCGCCCTCGCCGATGTCCCTGACGAAATCGATGTCGTACTCGAAGATCTGGGCCATGCTCATGATCAGCTTCTCCGAGACCCTCGACTCCTGGGCGGCCTCGAAAAGCGAGCTGCTGATCTTGCCGCCGACGGTGACCAGGCGGTGCTCGAGCGGCAGCTCGACCACCCTGGCGTCGAAGCTCCCGCTGGCCCGCTGGATCTCCAGCTTCGAGCGGATGTCGAGCTCGCGGTCCAGCTGGAGGATCGCGCCGTCCTCGTGGCGGACATGCAGGACGTCACCCGGCCGGAGGACGCGCAGGTACTTGCGGGCGGCGTCGAGCTGCAGGATTTCGGCCAGGTCCACGAGGCTGAGGTTCGTCGCCCGGAAGAGGCTGTCCAGCGTATCGCCAGGCTCAACCTCGAGGACGAGGTCTTCCACTGGATCCACCGGCGGCGCCACCACCGCGACCGGTGCCGCCGAAGGCGCCGGCAGGACCATGGCGTGTGGTGCCGGGACAGCCGCCGACTGCAAGGAACGGGAAATCTGCGCGGCAAGCTGGTAGCCGGCAATCAGGGCGACGGCGGTCGATCCCAGGGCAATGAGGCTGGCCCTGAATGGGTTGGCCGGGCGCAACACTGCGCCACCTGCCGGGTCGCGCCGGGACGAATTCCCATTCATTTACCGTCAGTCCTTTTCGCAAGTACGCAACAACTCACATCGGACCGGTCACGTCGAGGTTCGATTGAGCTGCAAGTCATTGATTTAAATAAGCTGCCTTTGTACCAGCCCCCGCCAGTCGGGTCAACCGAACAATCCCCGGTTCTCCCTCCCGGGGCCGTGTCGTGACCGCACGAGGCTAATCGTTTATCGTCGTCGCCCGCGGTGCCGTGACCCCAGTCTCACATAATCACTTCTCCAGGCCAGGAATGCAGCTTTCCCCAGACGACCAGCTGGCCGAGATCCGGCGTGGCACCAGTGACATCCTCGTGGAATCGGAGCTGCGGGCGCGCCTTTCGACCGGCCGGCCCCTGATCATCAAGGCGGGGTTCGATCCCACGGCGCCGGACCTGCACCTGGGCCACACGGTACTGATCAACAAGCTGCGCACCTTCCAGCAGCTGGGCCACACCGTGGTGTTCCTGATCGGGGATTTCACGGGCCTGATCGGTGATCCGACGGGCCGGAACGTCACCCGGCCGCCCCTGACGCGGGAAGAGATAGCCGCTAATGCGGCCACGTACGAGCGCCAGATCTTCAGGATCCTGGACCCGGAACGCACGCGCATCGACTTCAATTCCCGGTGGATGGGGGCCATGGACGCGGCGGGCCTCGTCCAGCTTGCGGCGCGGCACACCGTGGCCCGCATGCTGGAGCGGGATGATTTCCAGCAGCGCTATGCCGCCAACAAGCCGATTGCCATCCACGAGTTCCTGTACCCGCTGGTACAGGGCTACGACTCCGTCATGCTCAAGGCAGACGTGGAGCTGGGCGGCACCGATCAGCGGTTCAATCTGCTCGTGGGGCGGCAGCTGCAGCAGGACTATGGCCAGCCACCCCAGATCGTCATCACCATGCCATTGCTGGAGGGCCTGGACGGGGTGAACAAAATGTCCAAGTCCCTCGGCAACTACGTGGCGATCACCGACC
>CAZTGY010000466.1:0-2135 GCA_964613445.1 uncultured Chromatiaceae bacterium
TCGGCGGCGAGGCCGAGGTGATGTTCGCCTCGCACAGCTGGCCGCGCTGGGGCAACGAGCGCATCCAGGAGGTGCTGCGCGTGCAGCGTGACGCCTACGCCAACCTCAACAACCAGACGCTGCACTACGTGAACCAGGGCGTGACGATCAACGAGATCCACAACGTCTACGAGGTGCCGCAGGGCCTGCAGCAGAGCTGGGCGGCGCGCAGCTACCACGGCGACGTGCAGAACAACGTGCGCGGCGTCGTGAACCGCTTCATCGGGCACTTCGACGGCAACCCGGCCAACCTGATCCCGCTGTCGCCCTCGGACTCGGCGCCGCTGTACGTCGAGATGATGGGCGGCTCCAGCAGGATCATCGCCAAGGGCAAGGAACTCGCGGCGCAGGGCAAGTACCTGCAGGCCACCGAGATCCTCAACAAGTTGGTGTTCGCCGAGCCCAAGAACATGCCGGCGCGCCAGCTGCTGGCCGATGTCTACGAGCAGCTCGGTTACCAGGCCGAGAGCACGAGCGTGCGCAACACGTTCCTACAGGGCGCGTTCGAGCTGCGAAACGGCATGCCGGGCGGCGTGCCGCCGCGTTCCACCGGTCCCGACGTCGTGCGGGCGATGAGCACCGAGCAGTGGCTCGACTTCCTCGGCATCAGCATGGATCCGAAGAGGGCCGCGGGCCTGCGCTACACGGTCAACCTCGTCACACCGGACAACGGCGAGAAGTACGCTATCGAGCTCGAGAACGCGACACTCACCAACATCAAGGGCTTCCTGGCGACCAAGCCCGACCTGACGGTGACCGTGAACCGCGCGGACCTCAACCGGGTGATGATGGGCGTGGCGACCTTCGACCAACTCGCGGACGAGGGCAAGGCGCGCCTCGACGGTAACCGTACGGTCATTCAACAGCTGCGCGACCTGATGGTCACCTTCACGCCCGACTTCGAGATCCTGCCTGGCACCGCGCCCACCCAGCGCCAGGTGCCGCCCGGGCGGTCGTTCGCGCTGCCGGCCAGCGGCCTGATCCAGACTGATTGATCCACGGACTTCGGGCCCATGCGATTCGCATCGTTGCCGGTCAACGCCAACGTCTCCTGACGGCTGGCAGGCCCTGGTCTACAGCCGGTAATCCTGCCGCAGCCGCTCGATGCCCTGCCGGTAACTCTCCGCGTCACCAAATTCCAGGAACCGGGGATAGCGTTCGTGGACGCCCAGCATCCGGCGGGCGTGCTTGATGGGGCACCAGTACTGCTCGGTGCGGGCGGCCACCTCCCGGGCCAGGGCAATCACGCCGTTCGCATACGAGCAGTAGAAGCAGTTGAAGCGCTCGATGGCATTCAGATAGGCCAGGTCGCCCCGGTCGAAGACCAGGTAATCGCCGCGCCGGGCCTTCGGGATCCCGTAGACCGGAAAGCACGCCGCCTGGTACACGGTGACGAACAGGTCCAGCAGGGCGAAGACGGCAAAGCCGGCGTAGATCAGGGGCGCGGTCAGCATCACCGACCACCGGCTGCCCCGCAGGTAACGCAGCAGTCCGACCTTCTGCAGGAGGTGCCGGCGCCGGATGTCGTCGGCAAAGCGCGCCCTCTTGTCCTGGATGACGAAACCGATCTCGTCGCGCTTCTTCTGCAGCTCGGCCTCGAGCTCTTCCCGCAGGGCGTGCATGCGATCCAGCAGTTCGTCGATCGGCGTGGACATTGGGTGCATCCTCGGGAGCGGATGGCCAAACCATAGCGCATCCGGCGCCGCCCGCGCGTCAGGCTGGCAGGCGCTGCGCCAGGGCCCGCGCCTTGGTGCCGACCGGAAAGCGCGCCAGGAACCAGTTGGCCAGGGGCTTCTTCGAATAGGTCTCCCAGCGGAGCACCCGGTAGCCACTGCGCTCCATCAGCGCGGTGAATGACTCCCGGGAGTACTCGCAGAGGTGGCCGGGCAGCATGTCCGGCGGGAAGCGACGCTTGTGCAAGCCGGTGCGGGTGATGAAGCGCACCCAGCGCTTGCTCCAGCCTCCGATGTTGGGCAGCTCGACGAGCAGCAGGCCGCCGGGCCGGAGAAGGCCGCTGATCTTCTCCATGGCCAGGCGCGGATAAGGCAGGTGCTCGAGCACGTGGCGGAGGCTGACCACATCGAAGGCCTCGCGGT
>CAZTGY010000467.1:0-2119 GCA_964613445.1 uncultured Chromatiaceae bacterium
TTCAAGTCCTGCGATGTGCAACCAGCAAGAGCGGCGAGGATTGCAACTACAAACGGCAAATGGACGAACCGAAGGAACATGACGCTTTCCTCAATACCTTACTGCCCATCTCCGATGGGCAACACCTGTTCGATCGCGCTGACGTAGACCCAGCCGGAAACCTGGGGACCAATTCGGGCGGTGGTCCGGATGATCGCTGTAGCTGGTCCCACTTCATGGTCCTCGCAGACCAGCTCAAGCTGCGTTTCGGCGATGAGCAGACCACCAGCTTCCAGGGAAAAGTCCACCTCCATGTCGTTGATGGCCCGCAGTGTCCCCTTCGATTCGAGCAGGGAAATCCGGCGGAAGCCGCCGGCCGCGAGTGCCTCGATCACCTCCGGCGCTCGCACATGGTGAATGAATGCCTTGATGAGCTTCATGCGACGGACCCCCCTGTGGCGATGGCGGCAGCTATAGGCTCAGGCTTCTTTCGCCAAGCCATGCGATACAAGCCCGGCAGGACCAACAGCGTGAGGATGGTGGATGAGATGATCCCTCCAATTACCACCGTCGCCAGAGGTCTCTGAACCTCCGCGCCGGTACTGGTATTGAGCGCCATCGGCAGGAATCCCAGGGCGGCCACGAGAGCGACCATGAGAATCGGCCGGAGGCGGAGCATCGCGCCTTCACGGATTGCATCGTCAATCGTGCGCCCCTTGGCCAGCCGGTCCCTGAATGCCGACACCATGACAACGCCAGTCAGAACTGACACCCCGCACAGGGTGATGAAGCCCACACCCGCGGTGATTGACAGCGGAATGCCACGCAGCCAGAGCCCAATGACACCCCCGGTGAGGGCCAGCGGCACGCCACTGAACACCAGTCCCGCGTCTTTGGCGGAGCCAAACGTCATGAGGAGCAAGGCAAAGATCATCACCAGGGTCACCGGCACCAGCAGCGTCAGGCGATCCGTGGCCGACTGCAGCTGCTCGAACGTGCCACCGTAGGTCAGCCAGTAGCCGGGCGGGAGACGGACCTCGCTGTCGATCTTCGCCTGTGCCTCTGCAACGAAGCCACCCAGATCCCGCCCGCGGACATTGGCCGACACCACGAGCCGGCGCTTGCCGTTCTCCCGGCTGATCTGGTTGGGGCCAGGGGCGAGATTGAGATTGGCGACCTCCGCAAGCGGCACGTAGCCGCCTGCAGGGAGTGGTATGGCCAGCCGCTCCAAGGCACCCAGGTCGCTGCGGAGTTCCTCCGGCAAGCGCACGACCAGGCTGAAGCGCTGGTCACCCTCAAAGATCTGTCCGGCCTCCTCGCCACCCGTGGCCGCCGCCAGCACATCCTGAACATCAGCCACGTTGAGGCCGTAGCGGTAGAGCGCGGCCCGATTCGGCTCGACAGAGAGCACGGGCAAGCCCTCGACCTGTTCGACCTTCACGCCCTCCGCACCAGGAACCTCGTTCAAGGCTGCAGCAATCTGATTGCCCGTTCGCAGCAATTGGCCGAGATCATCACCGTAGACTTTGACGCCAAGATCGGAGCGCACCCCCGAGATCAGCTCATTGAAGCGAAGCTGGATAGGCTGACTGATTTCGAAGGCATTGCCCGGCACCGCCTCCAGGCGTTCCTCGATTTCCAGGGCCAACTCCGCCTTGGTCTTGTCGGGATCGGGCCAGTCTTTGCGCTCATGCAGCATGACGTAGCCGTCGGAAATACTTGGCGGCATCGGATCGGTCGCCACCTCGGCCGTGCCCACCCGCGAGAAAAAGGTCTTGACCTCAGGCATATCGGCCAGCGCCCGTTCAAGCTGGAACTGCATTTCCAGGGACTGGGTCAGGCTGGTACCGGGGATGCGCAGGGCCTGCACGGCCAGGTCCCCTTCGTCCAGGCTCGGAATGAATTCGGAACCGAGCCGGGAGCCCAGCCAGCCGCACACGATCACGAACGCCGCAGCACCCGCCAGAATCGGAACACGGAGGCGCAAGGCGGCGTCGAGAACCGGGGTATAAGCACGACGCGCAGCCCGCATGATGCGGTTCTCAGTCTCGTCGATGTGGCCGGAAAGGAGCAGGGCAACCGCCGCCGGGACGAAGGTGAGCGACAGGGCCAGTGCCGCCAGAAGCGCAATGATCACGGC
>CAZTGY010000468.1:0-2114 GCA_964613445.1 uncultured Chromatiaceae bacterium
TCTACTCCGGCGCCAACAACGTCGCCATCGGCGATTCGCTGACGGTGTCCGACGTCGCCGCGCAGGTCAACCTGTTCTCCGCACAGACGGGCGTGTCGGCTGCTGTTTCCGGCACGAGCCTGACGCTGACGGGCGCAGACGGCCGCAATGTGGTCGTCGCCGAGACCGTCACTTTGGGCGCGGCCGCGACGGGTACCGGCATCGCGGCTGGCCAGGAAGGCACTCTGCGGGGCACGATCACGCTGTCGGCTTCCCAGAACCTGACCCTGACCGGTGCGTTCGCAGACATCGGCCAAGCCAACACGATCGCCGTCGACACCACGACCCTGGCCACTGCCAGCGTCACCTCGGTGGCGAACGCCAACACGACCATCCAGCGCGTCGACGCGGCACTGACCGCCGTGTCCTCGCTCCGGAGCCAGCTCGGCGCCATCCAGAACCGCTTCGAATCCACGATCGCGAACCTGTCCAGCGTCTCGGAGAACCTCACGGCCTCCCGCAGCCGCATTCAGGACGCCGATTTCGCGGCCGAGACGGCGGCTCTGACCCGGGCGCAGATCCTGCAGCAGGCTGGTGTCGCTGTGTTGGCCCAGGCCAACGCTGCGCCCCAGACGGTGCTGGGTCTCTTCCGGTAAGCGACGAAAGACCAAGGTGGGGTGGCCGGCGCTATGCCGGCCACCCTTCCGCTTGAGATGAGATGGATTCGCGGCTGAAGCCGCTCCTACCTGCCTCGAGGCGAGGTGAGCAGTGGACAGTCTGAACATACGCAGGGTCGCGGCTGATGCCGCTCCTACCAGCGCCGGGAGGCCCGACAGCCAGGGCACCGGCAAGGCTTTGCCCAAAAGCGGCGAGAAGTTGCCGGACAAGGCCGCGCCCGCCCCGACTCCCCAGCAGGTCGCGCAGGCCGTGCAGCAGATCCAGAGCTACCTGAACGATTCCCAGCGGCAGCTCCAGTTCCAGGTGGACGCCGACAGCGGCCGCACGATCGTCCGGGTGGTTAACCCGGAAACCAAGGAGCTGATACGGCAGATCCCCGGCGAGGAGATGCTCAAGCTGGCCCGGGCCATCGGGAACAGCGGAGGCGGGATCATCAGCGACCTGGCGTGATGGCACGCATCTTGCTTCGGGATGGGCATGCACCCCTCCCCACAACCTGAACCGGACCCCTTCCTTCCACCGGACCCCCTCCTTCGACCGGACCCTGGCACACCATGGCAACGCTGACGTCCACCGGACTCGGTTCCGGGCTCGACATCAACTCGATCGTCGAGCAGCTGGTGACGGCCGAGAGGGCGCCGACGGCCAACCGGCTGACCCAGCGTGAAGCGAAGGCCAACGAGGAACTCTCCGCGCTCGGCAAGTTCAAGAGTGCGCTCGCCACGTTCAAGGATTCCGTCGCCAGGCTGACCGACGCCGCGACCTTCCAGGGCCGCACGGTCACGGTCGAGGACGACGAGGTATTCACGGCCTCGGCAGGCGCCACGTCCCTGCCCGGCAGCTATTCCGTCGAGGTCATGAACCTCGCGGCGGCCCAGCGGCTGCGCTCCATCGGCTTCGCCGACGCCACGTCGGCCATCGGCACGGGGAACCTCGCCATCACCGTCAATGGCGCCACCGCCAATATCCTGGTCAGCTCGCCGGACAATTCGCTCAACGACATCCGCGATGCCATCAACGGGTCGGCCGACAACCCCGGGGTGCGGGCGACGATCGTCAATGCCAGCGATGGCGCGCACCTGATCATCTCGGCGACCGAGACCGGCGCCGCGAACGCCATCACCATTGCCGTCAGCGGCGGCGACGGCGGCCTGGCGCCGCTGGCCTACGCGGCCGGCGCGCCGGCCAACCCGATGCTGGAGCTGCAGGCGGCTGCGGACGCCAACGTCGTCATCGACGGCTTCCCCGTCACCAGTTCGACCAACGCCATCAGCGACGCCATCGACGGGGTGACGCTGAACCTGGTCAGCGCCAGGCCCGGCTCGGCGCTCGACGTCTCGGTGGAGTACAACCCGGACGGCGCCAAGACGTCGGTGGCGGGCTTCGTGACGGCCTACAACAAGCTCATCGACACCGTCACCGAACTGACCCGCTACAACGTGGACACGCGGGATGCG
>CAZTGY010000469.1:0-2113 GCA_964613445.1 uncultured Chromatiaceae bacterium
GAGACGGATGCCTCGAAGGTGGCCCTGGTGCACCTGGTCGGGCTGGCGAAGACACGCGGGATCCGGCTGATCGACTGCCAGGTGGCAACGGGGCACCTGGCGTCCCTCGGCAGCCAGCTGATGCCCCGGGATGAATTCCTGCAGGCGGTCCGGATGCTGACCGGGACCCCGGTTCCAGCGGCGACCTGGCGGCAATCCCCCGGCCCGACGTCACTGCTCGCGCCGCACCCGACAGGGACCGGTCGCTTGCGCGGCTGAACGAGTTCGACGACAATCGCGGCCCGTTCCGCCGGAGTCTCCATGTCGAAAGAAGAAGCCATCACCATGGACGGGGTCGTTGCCGAGACCCTGCCCAACACGACGTTCCGGGTAAAACTCGATAACGGCCACGTCGTGACCGCGCACATCTCAGGAAAGATGCGCAAGAACTACATCCGCATCCTGACGGGCGACCGTGTCACGGTCGAACTGACCCCGTACGACCTCAGCAAGGGCCGCATCACCTTCCGCGCCCGCTAGTTCCACTCCCCGTCCAGGCTCAGGCCGGATCGGGAATGTGCTCGAGCGTACGGGTGGCGGGGGTCGAGACGAGTTCCAGCTCGCCAGCGTCGTCGAGCTTGATCCGGACATGCCCGCCCTTGGCCAGGTCCCCGAACAGCAACTGCTCGGCGAGCGGCCGCTTGATCTGCTCCTGGATCACGCGCGCCATCGGCCGCGCGCCCATCTTCGGGTCGTAACCTTTGTCTGCAATCCACTGCCGGGCCGCGGGTTCCAGCTCGATCGTGACCGCGTTCTTGTCCAGCTGCGCCTCGAGCTCCATCACGAGCTTGTCGACCACGCGCAGGATCGCATCCGGGCCCAACGGGGCGAACTGGATGATGGAATCGAGCCGGTTGCGGAACTCGGGAGTGAACATCCGGTTGATGATCGCCATTCCGTCGGTCGTGTTGTCCTGCTCAGTGAAACCCATGGAAGACCGGCCCATCTCCTGGGCCCCGGCGTTCGTGGTCATGACGAGGATCACGTTGCGGAAGTCCGCCTTCCGACCGTTGTTGTCGGTGAGGGTGCCGTGATCCATGACCTGCAGCAGCAGGTTGAACACCTCGGGATGCGCCTTCTCGATCTCGTCGAGGAGCAGGACGGCGTGGGGATGCTTGCTGATCGCCTCGGTGAGCAGTCCTCCCTGGTCGAAGCCCACATATCCCGGCGGCGCGCCGATCAGGCGGGAGACCGTGTGCCGCTCCATGTATTCGGACATGTCGAACCGGATCAGCTCGATACCCAGGCAATGGGCAAGCTGCCGGGTCACCTCCGTCTTGCCGACGCCCGTGGGCCCGGCAAACAGGAAGGCTCCAACCGGCTTCTCCGCCTCGCGCAGGCCCGACCGGGCCATCTTGATCGCGGATGCCAGGGCCGTGACCGCCTTGTCCTGGCCGAAGATCACCAGCTTGAGGTCGCGTTCCAGGTTCCGTAGCTGGTCCCGGTCGGATGCCGACACGCTCTTGGGCGGGATCCGGGCGATCTTCGCGATGACGTTCTCGATCTGGGCGACGCCAACCTCCTTGGACCGGGTTGCGGCCGGCTCCAGCCGGACACTGGCCCCCGCCTCGTCGATTACGTCGATCGCCTTGTCGGGCAGCTGGCGCTCATTGATGTACTTGGCCGACAGCTCGACCGCGGCGACGATTGCCTCGTCCGTATAGGTGACGCTGTGGTGCTCCTCGAACCGCGTCTTCAGGCCGCGCAGGATCTCGATCGTCTGGGGGATGCTGGGCTCCGTGATGTCGATCTTCTGGAAGCGACGGGCGAGCGCGTGGTCCTTCTCGAACACGCCGCGATACTCACGGTAGGTCGTGGAGCCGATGCAGCGCAATTCGCCGCTGGACAGGACGGGCTTGATCAGGTTCGACGCGTCCAGGACCCCGCCCGACGCCGCTCCGGCGCCAATGACGGTGTGGATCTCGTCGATGAAGAGGATGGCGCCCGGATCCTTGCCGAGCTCCTTGATTACTGCCTTGAAGCGCTTCTCGAAGTCACCCCGGTACTTGGTGCCGGCCAGCAGCGACCCCATGTCGAGGGCATAGATCGTGCAGTTGGCCAGGACCTCGGGCAC
>CAZTGY010000470.1:0-2101 GCA_964613445.1 uncultured Chromatiaceae bacterium
CTCCACTCGGCGATCCTCTGGGGGCCGCCGGGCTCCGGCAAGACCACCCTCGCGCGGCTCCTTGCCGATACCGCCGGGGCACATTTCGTGGCGCTCTCCGCCGTGCTGGCGGGAGTGAAGGAAGTTCGCGAGGCCGTTGCCTTTGCCCAGGCCAATCCCGGCGAGCCGACGGTGCTGTTTCTCGACGAGGTCCACCGCTTCAACAAGGCCCAGCAGGATGCCTTCCTGCCCTTCGTCGAGGACGGGACCCTGACGTTCGTCGGCGCGACCACCGAGAACCCCGCCTTTGCCCTGAACAATGCCCTTCTGTCACGCGCGCGCGTGTATGTCCTGAAGCCCCTGGCCGACGAGGACCTGGTGACGATCCTTTCTGCGGCCCTCCGGGATGCGGACCGGGGCCTCGGGGCGCGACAGGTCATTGCGGGCAACGCCGAGTTGCTGGACCTTGCCCGGGGCGCCGACGGCGACGCGCGGCGCGCGCTTAACCTGCTCGAGGTCGCCGCAGGGCTCCTCGGCGACGACCGGGTCCTGACGCCCGGGATCGTTGCCACGGTCCTCAGCGGCAGTTATCGCCGGTTCGATCGCCAGGGCGACGTGTTCTACGAGCAGATCTCCGCCCTGCACAAGTCGGTGCGTGGCTCCGACCCCGATGCGGCGCTCTACTGGCTGGCCCGCATGCTCGACGGTGGCTGCGACCCGGCCTACGTGGCCCGGCGGCTCGTCCGGATGGCATCCGAGGACATCGGCAACGCGGATCCCCGGGCCCTCACACTGGCCCTCGAGGCCTGGCAGGCCTGGGAGCGGCTGGGCGCGCCCGAAGGCGAGCTGGCCCTGGCCCAGGCGGTGGTGTTCCTGGCCTGCGCGGCCAAGAGCAATGCCATCTATATGGCCTGGCAATCGGCCCGGGCGGACGCGCAGGCGCACGGCAGCCTGGCCGTGCCTGCCGCCCTGCGGCCTGCGTCCACGGCGCTCGCCCGCAGCCTCGGGCACGGCAGCGGCTACCGGTATGCCCACGACGAGCCCGACGCCTTCGCGGCAGGGGCCAGTTACTTCCCCGTCGAGCTCGGCCAGCCGGTCTACTACGAGCCCGTTCCCCGGGGCCTCGAGCAGCGCATCGCCGAGAAGCTGGCAGACTTCCGGGACCGCAACCGCATTGCCCGTCAGGTGAAGCCGCCGGTGTAAACTGCCGCGCCATCAGCCCGCGGCGCTTTCCGGAACCGACCGATGCTCGATCCCCGACTTCTTCGCACCGACCTCGATGCCGTGCGGGCCAATCTCGCGCGCCGGGGCTTCGTGCTCGACACGGCTGTCTTCCAGTCCCTCGAGGATCGCCGCAAGGCCGTCCAGGTCCGCGCCGAGGAGCTGCGCGGCGAGCGCAACGCCCGCTCCCGGGAGATCGGCAAGCTCAAGGCATCCGGCCAGGACACTGCAACCCTGATGGCGTCCGTGAAGGCGCTCGGCGACGAGCAGGCCGACCTCGAGGCGCAGCTGGAAACCCTGCAGGGCGTATTGCAGGACCTTCAGCTGGGGCTGCCGAACCTCCTGCTCGATGCCGTTCCCGACGGCCGCGAGGAAGCGGCCAACGTGGAGGTTCGCCGGTGGGGCACCCCGCGCCAGTTCGGCTTTGCCCCCAGGGATCACGTGGACCTCGGCGCCGACAGCGGGCTGCTGGACCTGGACGCCGCGGGCCTGATCGCGGGCGCGCGATTCTCCGTGCTGCGGGGCCCGCTGGCGCGCCTGCACCGGGCCCTGATCCAGTTCATGCTCGACCTCCACACGGGCGAGCACGGCTACACGGAGGTCTACGTGCCCTACCTGGTGAACCGTGACAGCCTGCGGGGCACCGGGCAGCTCCCCAAGTTTGCCGCCGACCTCTTTGCCGTGGGCGGCGAGTCGGACCTCCTGCTCATCCCGACTGCGGAAGTGCCGGTGACCAATCTCGTGCGGGATCGCATCCTGGAGGCAGCCGTGCTGCCCCTGCGTTACGTCGCCCACACGCCCTGCTTCCGGTCGGAGGCGGGCTCTTACGGCAAGGACACGCGGGGCGTGCTCCGCCAGCACCAGTTCGAGAAGGTGGAACTGGTGCATATCGTCCGGCCCG
>CAZTGY010000471.1:0-2090 GCA_964613445.1 uncultured Chromatiaceae bacterium
CACCTGGCTCGCGTAGTTGCCGGCGCCGATCACGGCGACCGTAGGAGCGCCTTCAGGCGCGACTCCGCGACCGGTCGCGCCTGAAGGCGCTCCTACGGGCGCGTCGGCGGCCAGGGTTACCGTTCGTTCGACCGGCGCGTCCTCCCCGGCCGGGTACTGCAGCAGGATGGCCAGGGGATTGCCGTTGGCGAGCCGCTCGTAGCCGGCGGCCGCGTCGGCGATGGGACAGCGCTCGCTGATAAGGCGTCCGGCCTCGAGCTGGCCGCTGGCCAGCAGGCCCAGCACGGCCTCGAAGTTCCGCTGCTCGGTCCAGCGCACGAAGCCCAGGGGGTAGTCGTGCCCTTCCTGCTCGTAGACCGGGTCGTAGCGGCCCGGGCCGTAGGAACAGGACACCTGGAAGGACAGTTCCTTCGCGTAGAAGTCCGCGCGGGAGAGCTGCAGGCCCGTGACGCCGACGAGCACGATGCGGCCGCGCTGGCGGCACATCAGGGCGGCCTGGTGCACGGGCTCGTTGCTGGGCGTCGAGGCGGTGATGACCACCGCGTCCACGCCCCGGCCGTCGGTCACCCGCCGGGCAACCTCCAGGGGGTCTTCGCCGGCCGACGGCACGCAGGTCTCGGCGCCGAACTCCCGGGCGAGGGCCGCCCTGGCGGGATCCAGGTCGATGCCCAGGACCCGGCAGCCGTTCGCGCGCAGCAGCTGGACGGACAGGATGCCGATCAGGCCCAGGCCGGTGACCACCACCGTCTCGCCCAGCGTGGGCTGCACGAGGCGGATGCCCTGCAGGCCGATGGCGGCCACCACGGTGAAGGCGGCGGCCTCGTCGCTGACGCCGTCGGGGATGCGGGCAACCAGGTTCTCGGGCACGCACACGTACTCGGCGTGCGGCCCGTTGGAAACCACCCGGTCGCCCGCCCTGAAGCGGGTGACGCCGGGCCCGGCCTCGACGACCACGCCGGCGTTGCTGTAGCCGAGCGGAATGGGCTTGTCGAGCTTGGCGAGGACGGCGCGCATGGTGGGCCCGACGCCGTCGGTGCGCAGCTTGTCCAGCACCTGGCGCACCTTGTCGGGCTGCTGGCGCGCCTTGTCGATGAAGCTCGCGCGGCCGAACTCGAGCAGCATGCGCTCCGTGCCGGCGGACACCAGCGAGTTGCGCGTGCGGATCAGGAGGTGGCCGGGACGCACGAGGGGGACGGGTACCGTCTCGACCCGGGTCTGGCCTTGCCGGAGGTCCTGGAGGATCTGCTGCATATCAGGTGAGGAAGCCTAGCATCGCCGCGGATTAACTACCGGTAACGCTCCGCGTTCCGGACCCCTGGCGGCGCTCCTCGTCCAGCCAGGACTGGAACATCAGCACGTTCCACAGCTTGCCCTGCCAGTCGAGCCGACCGGCCAGGTGGTGCTTCCAGCGCTGGGCCACGGGCCCCGCCTGCAGGTAGCCGTCGGCCTCGATGCGCCGGGGGTCCAGGAGGCCCTGCGCCCAGTCCCGCAGCGGCCCCCTGAGCCAGGCGCCCACGGGCATCTCGAAGCCCCGCTTGGGCCGGTCCAGCAGGCTGGCCGGAACGTGCCGGTAGGCCACCTGCCGCAGCAGCCACTTCATCTGGCCATTGCGGTACTTGAAGTTGATGGGCAGGGCCAGGGCGAACTCGGCGATCCGGTGGTCGATCAGCGGCTCCCGCAGCTCGAGGCCGGTGCTCATGCTGGCCCGGTCCACCTTGGCCAGGATGTCCTCGCACAGGTAGCTCTGGATGTCGGCGGTCATCATGTAGGCGCTCTTCGGCAGCGCGCGCATCCACCCGGGCGGATCGGCGAGCAGGTGCCCGGACGCGCGGTCGTCGGGCAGCAGGCCGTCGAATTGTGTCCAGCGGGACACGATGCCGCGATAGAAATGGAACCAGTCGGGCTCGCGGGCCACCCGCGAGAGCCGGCGCAGGCGCTGGGAAGGCGTGCCGCGCGCCCCGTACTCGCCGAAGCGCTGGCTGGCGGTCGGCAGCATGGCATCGATCAGCCCGGGAGGCAGGGCATCCATCCCCCGCGCGGCCAGGGCCCGCAGCGGATAGGGAATGCGGGACACCTGGCGCCACACGGAT
>CAZTGY010000472.1:0-2074 GCA_964613445.1 uncultured Chromatiaceae bacterium
TGCAGCGGTCGCCAAGGCGGTTTCCGAAGATCCGCAATCCGCCGTCGAGGGCGGTGACCTGGGCTGGGCCGGGCCCGGCAATTTCGTGCCCATCTTCGAGGAGCAGCTGAACAAGCTGCAGCCCAACGAGATCAGCCCGCCGTTCCGCACCCAGTTCGGGTGGCACATCGTCCAGGTCCTGGAGCGCCGCGTCTACGATGCCACCGCCGACAAGCAGAAGCAGGAAGCCATCCTCGCAATCCGCAACAGCAAGCTGGGCGACGAAGTGGACATCTGGACCCGACGCCTGCGCGACGAGGCTTTCGTCGAGTATCGGCTCTAGCGACCCGGCGGACCCGAAGTTGGCGGCCGCCATTCCCCGCATCGCGATTACCACGGGCGAGCCTGCCGGCGTCGGCCCCGAACTCATCCTGGAGATTGCCCGCCAGGAATGGCCCGCGGAACTCGTCGTCCTGGGTGATGCGAGGCTGCTCGCCAGCCGCGCGCGCGCGACCGGGCGGCAGATCGGCATCGCCGAATTCAACCCCGGGGCGCCAGCCGCCACATCCCGGGCCGGAAGGATCGTCTGTGCGGACCTGGCCCTGCCGGCGCCCGTGGTGCCGGGACGGCTGGACCAGCGCAACGCGCCCTGGGTGCTCGACCTGTTGCGCCAGGCCTGCGCCGGCTGCCAGCAGGGTTACTTCGACGCACTGGTCACGGCCCCGGTGCACAAGGGCATCATCAACGACGCCGGGATCCCCTTTACCGGCCACACGGAGTTCCTGGCCCGGCTGACGGGAGCGCAAACGCCGGTGATGCTGCTGGTGGCGGGCACGCTGCGCGTGGCGCTGGTCACTACCCACCTCCCGCTGAAGGCCGTGCCAGCGGCGATCACCCGCGAGCGGGTGGAGATCACGGCGCGGATCCTCGACGACGGCCTGCGCCGGCGATTTGGCCTCACGACGCCCAACATCGTGGTCCTCGGCCTGAACCCCCACGCGGGCGAGTCGGGGCACCTCGGCACGGAGGAGATCGAGTCGATCAGCCCCGCGATCGCGTCACTGCGGGCGGCGGGCCTCTCCGTGGCGGGTCCGGTACCGGCCGACACTGCCTTCATCGAGGCCAACCTGAAGGGCGTGGACGCGGTGCTGGCCATGTTCCACGACCAGGGCCTGCCGGTGCTGAAGCACCGTGGCTTCGGCAACGCCGTGAACGTCACCCTCGGGCTGCCGGTCATCCGGACCTCCGTCGACCACGGCACGGCGCTCGACCTGGCCGGGACCGGCCGCGCAGACGCGGGCAGCCTGCGCGCCGCGGTTGAACTGGCCATCAGCATGGCGCTTACGGCGTCGCCAGTGCCTGCGTGAGCGGTCCGCGCGAGGCGGGCCTCCGGGCCCGCAAGCACCTCGGCCAGCACTTCCTGGCCGACGGCAATGTCATCCGCAAGATCATCGACGCCATCGCGCCGCAGCCGGGCCAGCACTTCGTCGAGATCGGGCCGGGCCGGGGCGCCATCACCCTGCCGCTGCTGGCGGCTGGCGTCCGGCTCGACGTCGTCGAGATCGACCGGGACCTGGCGGGCAACCTTCCCGCGCTCGTGAATTCGCCGAACTGCACCGTGTATTGCGCGAATGCGCTGCGCTTCGACTTCCGCGGGCTCGCGGCCGGCGACGAGCGGCTCCGGCTCGCCGCCAACCTGCCCTACAACATCTCGACGCCGCTTCTCTTTCACCTGCTCGGGCAGGGAGATCTCTTCTCGGACCTGCACGTCATGCTGCAGAGGGAGGTGGGCGAGAGGATGACGGCGGCGCCGGGCAGCAAGGCCTACGGCCGGCTCACGATTGCCATCGCCCTGCGCTGCGCCGTCGAGCGGCTGTTCATCATCCAGCCCGGCAGCTTCAGGCCACCACCCAAGGTGGATTCCGTGTTCCTGCGCCTCGATCCACACGCCGTGCCCCTGGCTGATGCGGGCACTCTGGCCATCGCTGACCGCCTGGTTACGAGGGCCTTCACGATGCGGCGCAAGCGGCTCAGCAACGGGCTGCGCGGCCTGCTGACGCCCGAGGATATCCGGTCGGCAGGACTCGACGACGGC
>CAZTGY010000473.1:0-2065 GCA_964613445.1 uncultured Chromatiaceae bacterium
AGATCTCCTCCCGGTGCACCGTCACTTCCTTGGGCGCCTTCACGCCGATCCGTACCTGGTTTCCCTTCACTCCCAGCACCGTCACATCGACGTTGTCGCCGATGATCACGGTTTCGCCTATCCGTCGCGTCAGGATCAGCATGGTCGTTACCCCCGTCCGGCTTGTTGTTGTTATTCCGTTAGAGTCGTTTTTATTCTTCGTTCGGCGTCTTGCCGCCCCGGCGCCGGTAGCCGGGGTTCAGGGAATATACCGGGAGCGTTACCGGATGAATAGCCGGTGAATAGCGTCGGAAAATCTTCCGATTTCAGCAGCTTGAGGCGCCACCCTTAAACCAACGCCTGCAGCAGCCGCCGGCCTGGCCGCCGAAATCCCTGTGTTTTCGCAGCTTTCCCGGGGCGAAACCGCCGCGCCCATCTGGCAGGCTGGACCACCCAGCCATCGCCTCATTTGAGGCTATCATCGCCCTCATTCTGGACATACCCGAAAGCCGCCATGCCCTCACCCACACGCAAGCCCGCCCGGCCCCGCCAGGCCAAAGTCACCGCCACCCAGGCCCGGGAACCCGCCGAAATTGCCTACGGCAGTGCGCTGGGCTTCGAGGCCTTCGTCCAGCGGGTCAGCGGGGCGACGCCCATGGAGCTCGTGCTCACCGAGCGCGCCGGCGTCCAGGCCCGGCTCATCAAGGACCTGGCCCGGCATCTGGATATGCCCGCGTCACGCCTGTTCGCGATCCTCGGCGTGGCCAAGGCCACCGCGGAGAAGAAGGTGGCCGCCGACGGGACCATCGGGGGCCAGGGTGGCCACGCGGTGCTTGGGCTGGTGCGGCTCCTCGGCATGGCGCGGGCCCTGGTCGCTAACAGCACGGCCGTCGCCGCCGCGGAGGTCGACGCCGCGAAGTGGCTCGGCCGCTGGCTCGAGATCCCCCAGCCGTCCCTGGGCGGCCGCAGGCCCGCGGAGTTGCTGGACACGCCCACCGGCGTCGAGCTCGTCGGCCGCGTGCTCGGCGCCATCGAGAGCGGCGCGTATCAGTGATCGCCTGCCCGTGATCTCTTCCCGGTGATCTTGTGGCGCATCGCGGCCGCGACCCGGGACCGTGCGGCCGAGGATCTGAGTGGCAGCGGCGCGGCGCGCTACCCGGGGCGCTGGAACCGCGTCACCGAACCGGTGCTCTACTGCGCGCCCACCCGCGCGCTCGCGGTCCTCGAATCCGCCGCCCACGTGGACAACGGCGGCCTGCCCCTGAACCGCTTCCTGGTGGAGATCCAGGTGCCGGACACCGTGTGGTCCCAGCGGGAGGAAGTGCCCGTCAGCGCGCTCCCTGCCACCTGGGACGCGATTCCCGCCGGCCAGGCCAGCGTGGCGTTCGGGTCGGAGTGGCTGAGGTCGCGGCGGTCGGCGGTGCTGCTGGTGCCGTCGGTGATCGTGCCGGAGGAGTGGTGTGTGCTGATCAATCCGCAGCATCCGGGGGCGGGGAGGATTGGGGCGCAAGTTAGTCGGAAGTTTGAGTACGACGGGTTGTTCCGGCGGGGGTAGGTGAACCCAACGGCCCGAGCTACTCGCGCAGTGCAGAAATAGGGCAAAAACGTGGGTTTCTCCCGGCTGCTTCCCCCCGGGACATTGGTAGACTCGCACCCCATGTCCCGCCCAGTCGCCAGGATCCAGGATGAAATCCGCCGCCTCAGTGCTGCGGAAAAGGAAGAGGTGCTTCGCACCCTCCTGGAGGAGCTCGACGGCCCCCCGGATCCAGACGTTGAAGCAGCGTGGCTGGAGGAAGTCGAGCGCCGCGCTGCGGAGATCGACTCAGGGCAGGTCCAGTGCGTTCCTGCTGAGGAGGTCTTTCGACAGCTGGACGTGTTGCTGACGAAGACACCGCCCTCGCCCTCGCGCCCGTAAACGCCTGTTGGGAGGTTAGCCCATGTCGACCGCCAAGGACGATCTGACCCGGCTCATTCAGCAGCAGCCGGAGGACAGCTCCCGCGAGGAAATCATTCGTGAGTTGGCGTTCCATGCCATGGTGGAGCGCGGCCTGGCGGATGCCGACGCGAAGCGGTCGATTTCCAACGA
>CAZTGY010000474.1:0-2063 GCA_964613445.1 uncultured Chromatiaceae bacterium
GTTGGAGTCCGGCGTCCGCACGGGGCTCAGGTTCTCGAGGATCCCGATGTCCTCGTGGACGATCTGCATCGTCAGGTCCTCGACGCGCTTGTCGTGCTTGTCCTCCATGAGCCAGTTGCGCAGGTTGAGGAAGAAGATCCGGGTGTGGTTCTCGTCGATGGGCTGCTCGAACAGGTACTGGTGAAACGCGTTGGTGGCGGTCAGCTCGATCCAGGTCACCAGCTGGTTCGGGCCCTGATACCAGGACCCTGCTGCGCCCGTCCGGCTGCCCTGACGGTCGTGCGCCAGGGTCGTGTTCTCCTGCTTCTCGCCGAACGGCAGGAAGAACTTGCTGCCCCAGGGAATCTCCTCCATCGGGGTCTGGTTGCGCTGGTACTCGAGCGCCATCTTCGGCGCACCCTGCAGCGGGTGCACGAACTCGTTGTGGATCGGGTCCATGCCGTTCTCCATGGACCGCTGGTAGTAGGCGTTGAGGTTGAGGACGTAGGTCTGGCACTTCCAGCCCGGCTGGCCGAACTCCGGGACGTCGTACAGGGGAGGACGTTCCGCCTCGGGCAGGTCGCCCAGGAAGGCGAAGACGATGCCGTAGCGCTCCTGGACGGGATAAGCGTCGATCTTCGCCCGGGCCGGGATCTTCGCCTCATCGCCGAGGGACGGCACCTTGGCGCATTTGCCGTCGCCGCCGTAGGCCCAGCCGTGGTACGGGCACACGACCCTGCCGCCCTTGATCCAGCCCTTGTGCAGCGCACCGCCACGGTGGACACAGGTGTCGGACACCACATGGGCGGCGCCCGCCTCATCCCTGAAGGCCACGAAGGGCAGGCCGAACACCTGCGCCCGGAAGGGCTTCTCCCCGGTGATCTCCGAGGACAGGCCGATGGGATACCAGAAATTGATGAACATGCTCGTTCTCCACGAAATTCAGGCAGCTGTCTGGCCGCCAATGCTAGCGCTTTCCCGTCCCGGGGGGCATCCGCGACCGGTCATAAGGCACTCAAAACGACGGCCCGTGAAACCACTTGCAGCCGCGGCGCGAACTCTCCCCCACAAGCAGCACCGGGGGCCGCCCAAGGGGCGGAACCGGGCGAACCATGCACCAGGACAGGGACCCAGAACCGTGGCAAATCGCCTCACACCAGTAGTTCGTCGCTCGAGGCTGCCTGGATCAGGCCTGGCCGCAGCACTGGCGCTCCTCGCCGGGATGCTGGTGGCCAGTCCCGCGGCCCTGGCCGGGACCCTTGACGGGACCCTTGACGGGCTCCGCGTCCGGATCGAGCAGGGTTACCAGGACCGGAGCCTCGCCAGTATCGAGGCCGCGCGGACCGAACTCCTGCGCCTGGCGGCAACCCCGGAGCGCGCCCCGGCGGAGGCGGCGAGCGCCGCCTACTTCGCCGCGTACGCGCGCTTCCGCCAGGCCCTGGCCGTGGAAGCCGACCGGCCCACCGCCCGCGGCTACCTGGAAGACTGCATCGACGAATTACAGGGCGTGGTCCGGCAACAGCCCGCTCACGCGGAGGCCCGGGCGCTGCTGGGCTCCTGCAACGGCATGAGCACCTTGTACGGGGTCATGGCCACCATGACCCGGGGCCTCGAGGCCCGGCGGCAGATGGCCGAAGCCCGCCGGCTGGCGCCCGACAATCCCTGGGTCGTCATGCAGGACGGCCTCGCCGACTGGGCCACGCCCCGGCTGTTTGGCGGGGACCGGGATCTGGCCGTGGCAAAGCTGGAGCGGGCGGCGGGACTGTTTGGCCAGGCCATGCAATCGGGCTCGCGCATCGCGGCCTGGGGCGCGGCGGAGGCCTGGCACCAGCTGGGCCTGCGCTACCAGGAGCTCGGACGCGACCGCGAGGCAGCGCTGGCCTTCGAGCGCTCCAGCGCGGCGACGTCGGCCCGCCTGCAACTCGCCTCGAACTCGTAGGAGCGGCTTCAGCCGCGACCGGGATTGGTAGCGGCTGAATCCGCTCCTACCGGTACCGCTGCCGCATGCAGATTCGCACCTCGCACTGGCCGCACTTGGGCAACGCGCCACACAGGTCGCCGTGGTCACAGGAAGTGAACAGCGC
>CAZTGY010000475.1:0-2057 GCA_964613445.1 uncultured Chromatiaceae bacterium
GAGCTCGATTCCACGCGAGCCTGGGACGACACGAACGGACCGGCGCGGCCGCGTGGTCTCACGGCATCAACCGTGCGGGTGGCAGGGAAGCGCGCGATCCGCCTCGACTGGGACTCCGCTTCCGATGACATGGGTGTGAGCCGTTACGACGTCCTGCGGGACGGCACGGTGGTCGGGTACACCGCCGAGACCACCTTCATCGACCGGCATCCAGGCGCGGAGGCCGGTGGATACCGGGTGAGGGCATGGGACACGGGACGGCAGCCCTCACCTTTATCAGCCCGGGTGACCGAGCGCTAGGAGCCTGTCTATTTAGTTGACGATAAGGTATAGACGGATGATCATTAGGTATGAGGCCATATCATCCGTTCCACCCTGACCAGGCAGCGCTGCTGCCACCCTCGCTCGATGAGCTGATCCCCGAGGGCGACCCCGTCCGCATCATCCGCGATATCGTCGAGCACGAGCTTGACCTGTCCTCGTTCCACCGCGCGCTCCGCGCCGAGAAGGGCCGCCCGCCCTTCCACCCCGCGGCGATGGTGGGGCTGTTGCTCTACGGCTACTGCCGGGGGATCTACTCGTCCCGGCGGCTGGCACTGGCGTGTCAGCAGAACGTGAGCTTCATGTACCTGACCGGGCGGGCGCAGCCGGACTTCCGGACGATAGCGCTGTTCCGGAAGCGATTCCGGGTGCAGCTGGAGGCGTGTTTCAGCGCGGTGCTGGGGTTATGCCGGGCGGCGGGGCTGGCGCGGCTGGGGCGGGTGAGCCTCGACGGGAGCAAGGTGCGGGCGAACGCCTCAAAGCACAAGGCAATGAGCTACGGGCGGCTGAACGAGAAGGAGGCGCGCCTGGAGCAGGAGATCCAGGCGTGGCTGGAGCGGTCGGAACGAGAGGACGCGGCGGAGGATACGGAGCACGGCGGGGATGACGACGGGTTCAGCCTGCCGGGGGGCCTGCAGGAGACGGAGCGGCGGCTGGCGGTGATCCGGGCGGCCCGGGAACGGCTGGAGCGCGAGGCGCGGGAGCGGCTGGAGCAGGGCGGGCACGACCCGGGCCTGGCGGAGGTATCGGAGCAGGCCCAGGCGAACTTCACCGACCCCGAGTCGCGGATCATGCACACGCCGGACGGGTTCCAGCAGTGTTACAACGTGCAGATCGTGGTGGACGCGGAGAGCCAGGTGGTCGTGGCGCGGGAGGTGTCCCAGGCGCCGCCGGACGTGCAGCGGCTGGTACCGATGCTGGAGCAGGTCCGGGAAG
Organism: uncultured Chromatiaceae bacterium; assembly: GCA_964613445.1. Lineage (GTDB taxonomy): Bacteria > Pseudomonadota > Gammaproteobacteria > Steroidobacterales > SHZI01. The sequence goes on from CAZTGY010000475.1 coordinate 1,258, forward strand.
AGAACGGGCGGGTGCCCGAGCAGCTGACGGCCGATGCGGGGTACGCGTCGGAGGGTAACTTTGCGGCCCTTGAGGCGGCGGGGGTCGATGCCTACATCGCGCTGCGCCGGTACCGGCGGGATGAGCCGCCGGACGCCGACCCGGCGCGGCCGAACGCGAGCCAGCGCTGGCCGCACCGCAACCGGATGCGAGAGAAGCTACGCACGCCCGAGGGGAAGGCGGTCTACAAGCTGAGGAAGCAGACCGTGGAGCCGGTGTTCGGGCAGATCAAGGGAGCGAGAGGCTTCCGCCAGTTCCTCTGCCGCGGGACCGAGATGGTACGCCTGGAGTGGAGCCTGGTTTGCACGGCCCATAACCTGCTGAAACTGGCCCAAGCGAGGGGGTAACCCCCTCGCCCGCCGTGTTCCCCAGCGCCGGATGGGTCTCGTCCCCATCCGGCCGGCCCACCAGCGCCCCCGCAGCCCTCCTTCGCTCCCCCGCCTGGCTCCGGGGCTTACTACATGGACGGGCTCCTAGGGAACTCCGGTCACTGTCTCGCAGCCGTCATTGGGCAGAAGAGCATCCTTGCCGTTTCCGCCTTTGCACACGTCGCCGGCCGCCACCGTTGCCGGCCAGCTTGTCGGGACCGCCACCGCCGTCGACGGTATCGCGACCGTTGCCACCCTTCAGCGTGTCCGCGCCGGCGTCGGCGCGAAGATCGTGCTTCCCACCCTGCCCGTTGATCGCGTCATTGCCGCCGCCACCACTCAAGTCGTCGTCGGCGACGGCGCCATTCAGCGTGTCGGCTGCCGTACCACCCA
>CAZTGY010000476.1:0-2052 GCA_964613445.1 uncultured Chromatiaceae bacterium
TGGGGATTTGGGCGGCTTTGCCGCCCAAATCCCCAGATCCCAAACCCGGTGCCTCTCAGAACTGGTCGTCGGTGAGGGCCAGCAGGATGTCAGGGCCCGCCTGGATGGCCCGCAGGTGGGCCGTGGCCAGGGGCAGGACCTGCTCGGCATAGAATTTCGCGGTGACGACCTTGGCCGCGTAAAAGTCCCGGTCCGGGCCGCTGGCCCCCGCCGCCAGCCGTTCCCGGGCGATCAGGGCCGCGCGGGCCAGCTGCCAGCCGCCCGTGACGATGCCGAGCAGCATCAGCATGTGGTATGAGGCCGCGCCGGGCGCAGCCGGGTGCCGGTTGAAATTGGCGGCCAGCCAGCCGCCGGCGGCCTCGATGGCCTGCCGCCCCTCCGCGAGGCCCTTGCTGATCACGGCAAGCTCGGCGGCCTTCGCCAGCCCGGCCTCGAAGGTCCGCAGCTCCGCCAGCAGCGCCGTCAGCGACTCGCCGCCGTCCCGCAGGATCTTGCGGCCGACGAGGTCATTGGCCTGGATGCCCGTGGTGCCCTCGTAGATCGTGGTGATGCGCGCATCCCGCAGGTGCTGGGCGACCCCCGTCTCCTCCACGTAGCCCATGCCGCCGTGGACCTGCACGGCCAGCGAGGTGAGCACCTGCGCCATCTCGGTGGACCAGCCCTTCACCACCGGCGTCATCAGCTCCACCCGGGACTGGTGCCGGGCCCGGGTGGCCTTGTCCGGGTGGCGATGGGCAAGATCGAGGTCCGCCGCGGTGACGTAGGCAATGCTCCGCATGGCCTCGATGTGGGCCTTCATCGTGAGCAGCATGCGGCGCACGTCGGCATGGCGGATGATGGGCGCGCGCCCCGTCTCACCGGCCACCCGGCCCTGCACCCGGTCCTTCGCGTAGGCGCGGGCGCGCTGGTAGGCGCGCTCCGACACGGCGACGCCTTCGAGCCCGACGCCGAGGCGCGCGTGGTTCATCATCGTGAACATGGCGGCAAGGCCGTTGTTGAGCTCGCCGACCAGGTAGCCAGTGGCCTTGTCGAAGGCCATCACGCAGGTAGGGCTGCCATGGATGCCCAGCTTGTGCTCGACGGACACCGGCCGCACGCCGTTGCGTTCGCCGGGCGAGCCATCCGCCTTCAGCAGGTACTTCGGCACGAGGAAGAGCGATATGCCGCGCACGCCCGGCGGCGCGTCGGGCAGGCGGGCGAGCACCAGGTGCACGACGTTCTCCGTCATGTCGTGGTCGCCCCACGTGATGAAGATCTTCTGCCCGCTGACCCGGTAGTGATCCCCTTCCGGCACGGCCTGGGTCCGCAGCGCCGCCAGGTCGGTGCCGGCCTGGGGCTCGGTCAGGTTCATGGTCCCGGTCCACTCGCCGGCCGTCATCTTCGGCAGATAGGCCTTGCGGAGCGCCTCGCTGCCATGGGCCTCGATGGCACGGGCCGCGCCCTCGGTGAGCAACGGGCACAGGGACCAGGCGAGGTTTGCCGAGCACCACATCTCCTCGAGCGCGACGCCGAGCAGGAAGGGCAGTCCCTGCCCGCCGAACTCCTCCGGCCCGGTAACGGCTGCCCAGCCGCCCGCCTGGTACTCCCGGTAGATGTCCTTGAATTCAGCGGGGACGACCACGCCTCCGTCCTCGACCCGCGTGCCCTGCCGGTCGCCGATCGCGTTGGTCGGACTGATGACGTTGGCGGCCAGCGCCGCCGCCTCCTCGAGAATGGCCTCGACGGTGTCAGTCGTCGCCTCGCCGTAGCCCGGGAGGGCCGTGAGGCGCTCCAGGCCCGCGAGGTCGCGGATGGCAAAGAGCATTTCCCGGACTGGAGCCTGGTATTCAGACATTACTGTAACTCTATGTTTTTCTTATTGTAGGAGCGCCTTCAGGCGCGATACATTACCTGGGCAATGTAGCGCGCCTGAAGGCGCTCCTACAAGGTGGGATCGCGCCTGAAGGCGCTCCTGCAGAACCGGCTAGGCCCGCTGCCGTGAATCCCTCTTCCGCTCGGTCTCCAGCAGCAGCTTCTTGCGCAGGCGGATGCTGGTCGGCGTGACCTCGACGA
>CAZTGY010000477.1:0-2050 GCA_964613445.1 uncultured Chromatiaceae bacterium
GGTGGTGACCGGGTCGAAGCCAAGGCGTTCCCGGGCACCGGTCCAGAAGACGGCCGATTCCTTGGGGGCACCGAATTCGTGGGACGAGACGAAGGTTTCAATCCAGCGGCCGAGACCCGCCACGCCCTTCTTGATTTCCAGCGTGTGGCCATGGGCATTGGTCACCAGGGCGACCGGCTTGCCGGTGGCCTTGAGGGTGCGCAGGAACTCCACCGCGCCCGGCAGGTAGCGCACCCGGTGACTGCTGGCACTTTTCAGCGCACGGAGATCCAGCGACAGTTTCGCGCTCCAGTAATCGAGGCAATACCAGTCGAGGCTGCCCTGCTTGCGGGCAAAATGGGCGAACAGTTCGGTCCTGACCGCCACCAGGTCTGCATTGCGCTCCCGGGCAAGGCAGCGGGGCACGAGTTCCTGCCAGAAGTAGTTGTCGTAGGCGAGATCGAGAATCGTCCCGTCCATGTCGAGCAGGATCGTCTCGTATTTCTGCCAGTCGCGCATCGCCCGACATTGTAACGTCCACGGTGCCACCCACCGCCATGCATGACCTCCCCGACAGCCTTCTACCCGGCGTCCTCGGGATCGCGCGCGCTGCCGGCCGCGCGATCCTCGGGATCTACGCCGACGCCCATCTGGTCGTGGAAACGAAGGCTGACCGGTCGCCGCTGACAGCGGCCGACCGGGCCGCCAACGACGTGATCACCGCCGGGCTGACGCGGCTGGCCCCGGCCATTCCCGTATGGTCCGAGGAATCGTCGGCCGTGGACTGGGACACGCGGCGCCGCTGGCCCGAGTTCTGGCTCGTGGACCCGCTGGATGGCACCAGGGAGTTCATCAAGCGGAACGGCGAGTTCACCGTGAATATCGCCCTGGTGCGGGGCCACGTGCCGGTCCTCGGGGTGGTCCACGCGCCGGTGCTGAACCGGGACTACTACGGCGTGGCCGGCCAGGGGGCGTTCCGCGCCGACGATGGCGGACCGGCCCGGCCGATCCGCGTGCGGGCGCCCGCCACCCCGCCGGTGCGGGTCGCCGGGAGCCGGTCCCACCGGGACTCCAGCCTCGACGGGATCCTCGCCAGGGCGGGCACGCACACGCTGGTGTCCATGGGCAGCTCACTCAAGTTCTGCCTGGTGGCGGAGGGCGAGGCGGACTTCTACCCGCGGCTCGGGCCGACCTCCGAGTGGGACACGGCCGCCGCCCAGGTCGTGGTCGAGGCTGCCGGCGGCGCCGTGGTCGATCTGCAGGGCCTGCCACTCCGCTACAACACGCGCCCGGAAATCCTGAATCCCCACTTCATCGCCCGCGGCGACCCCGGGCATGACTGGCTGGCCCTGGTGCGCGCCTGAGATACATACCAGTCACGCGCGGCTGGTATCCTCGTGCCACGATGACCGACAACGTCAACACGGACGTCTTCAGCAAGCTGCAACGGCTGAAGGAACTGCGGGTGGCACATCGCGACCTGGACGTGGCCATTGCGGCGCTGGCCCGGGACCTGGACGCGGACCAGCTGCGCGTCCGCCGGCTGAAGAAGGAAAAGCTGCGCCTGAAGGACATCATCGCCCGCCTCGAGAGCGCGATGATCCCGGACCTCAACGCCTAGTCGGGGCCAGCCGCAGTCGGCAACCTTTACACCCCGGTCATGCCACGCAAGTGGTTGTTTTCCATGCTCCTGGCCGGGCGCCGTGTGATCCTGTTACCGGTCCACCGGCGGGCGCGGCGTCGCCCGGCTATACAAAGCAGTGAATCCGGGTCCTGGCGGGCACCCCTGCCAGCGTCGTCCCGGGCTCCCGGAACGCCGCAACCCGAGACCCGGGTCACAGAAAACCGGGTCTTTTGCCGCTTCTGTCAAATGCAGGACGCGGCTCCGCCGGACTGGCACGGTTGCTGCACTTACTTCCCGCGAGGAAACACTGCAACGGTCACCTGAGACATCACAGCCCGCACCCCAAGCCCAAGCCCCAAACCCCAAGCCCAAGCCCAAACTCAGGATCAAAAAGAACCGCACAGAACCTCGAGAAGAAAAAAACAATAAAAATAATAAAAAGACGAC
>CAZTGY010000478.1:0-2042 GCA_964613445.1 uncultured Chromatiaceae bacterium
CGGTCATGGTCGCGACCGCAAGGAGTGTCTTCAGTGTTGCGTTTTTCATTGAGTTCCCCACTCTTCTGTTTTGGAGCAAATTTGTCTTTTGGAGCTTTTCCGGCAGTCTCGCCTGCAGCGCTTCACGCCATTCTTATTGAGTAATCCCGGCGACGACTAGAACCAGTGGTTCTATGTATATACCTAACATGCGCCAGCGTAAATACGGGAGGCAGAAAAGTTCTGACGTTATGTCACACTGAAGTGACGTGTCGCTGCCACTTCCACGGGTCCCGCGCTGCATTCAAGCTCCGGGAACAGCACCCGGCCGATGTCGTCCGGCCTGACCAGGCGCCGGACTCGCCCGAACTGGTCCAGCGCCTGGGGGTAATGACGCCCCAGATGGAGCAGCCACTGCTTCAGGCGGCCGTGCCGATGGCGCTCCGGCATCGCCCCAACCGCCACCCAGAAGCGCAGGATCATCTGCCGCATTTCCGTCCAGGAGTAGCCCGCGTCGCGATCCCCGCGGATCATGAGCGCCAGGGCCGGATTGGCCACGGCTCCCCTGCCCAGCATGAGGGCGTCGCAGCCGGAGACGGCCCGGCACCGGCGCGCGTCGTCGACGTTCCAGATCTCGCCGTTGGCGATCACGGGGACGCGGACGCATTCCCGGATCCTCGCGATCCATTCCCAGTAGGCGGGCGGCCGGTACCCATCCGTCCGGGTGCGGGCGTGCACCACGATCTCCGCGGCGCCGCCGTCGACCAATGCCTGGGCGCAGTCCAGCGCGACGTCGGGCGTGTCGAAGCCCAGGCGCATCTTCGCGGTAACGGGCACATCGGCGGGCACCGACTGGCGCACGGCACGGACGATGGCCCGCATCAGTTCGGGGTCCTTGAGCAGGGCAGCGCCGCCGCCGTGGCGATTCACCAGCTTGGCCGGGCAACCAAAATTGAGATCCACGCCCAGGGCGCCCAGCGCCGCGACCCGGGCGGCATTCTCCGCCAGGCACGCCGGGTCGGAGCCCAGGAACTGCACGCGCACCGGCACCCCTGACCGGGTGCGGCCCTGGTTCCCGAGTTCGGGAACCACGCGGTGGAAGCGCTCGGGCGGCAGCAGCGTGCTGGTGACGCGAATGAACTCGGTGACGCAGGCATCGATGCCGCCGCCCGCCGGCACGCCACCGGGCTGCGTCAGGGTGTCGCGCAGCAGGTGGTCGAGCAGGCCCTCCATGGGGGCGAGCAGGATGCGCATGGCCAGCGGTTTCCGGGGACGGGTGGCCCCCAGTCTAGCGGAGAGGGCTGGACGCCCGTCGGACCGGACGGCTGGTTCGGCCTACACCGGCATCACGGGGGCCAGCCACCGCTCCACGGCGGCCATGCTCCGTGCCCACAGGTCCGCCGCCGCGTCCCGGTCCCGGTCCAGGGGCACGGCGCGCAGGCCGTCGCGGCCCCGACGGACGTGGAAGGTGCCGTTGAGCGCGCCCGCCGCGGCATCGGTCGCCAGGTAGAGGGGCACCAGCGCACCCTCCGCCGGCGGGCGCATGCCGGGCTTCAGGCGCTCGTAGCCGCCGCCGGCGAACAGCGTGCTGGTGTGAAAGAAGTTCGTGTCGATGAGCCCGGGGCACAGGGCATTGCTCACCACCCCCGTGCTCGCCAGGCGCTCCGCAAGGTGATGGCTGAACAGCACGTTCATCAGCTTGCTGTTGGCATAGGCCTGCCAGCCGTCGAACGCGCCCTCGAGCCGGCGATTGGCAAAATCCGGAATTCCGCCGCCCATCGCCGTGGACGCCACGTTGACGATGCGTGCCGGCGCGTTGGCCCGGACGGTGTCCAGCAGGCTGAGAGTCAGCAGGAACGGCGCCAGGTAATTCACCGCGAAGGTCAACTCGAAGCCGTCCGCGCTCAGCTGCCAATGGTCGGTGACGAGCCCGGCATTGTTGATCAGCACCGTCAACCCGGGAAAGTCCGCGCGCACCCGCGCGCCGAGCGCCGCCACCTCGGCGAGGGATGCGAAATCGGCCAGCACGGGGTGCAGCGAGTCGTTGCGGGTGGCGCCGCGAG